>JAUZPH010000500.1 GCA_030706065.1 Bacillota bacterium
GAAGTGCATCCGGTAATTGATCAGTTCATACGTATTGAGGCAGGCCAAGGGCTTGTTCAGATGGGTCCAACCAAGAATAACCTGAATTTTCAGCAGAGAGCATCCGATGGCTATGCAGTCTTTATTCCTGCAGGTACATGGCACAATGTAGTAAATACCGGCAATACACCTCTAAAGTTGTATTCCATCTACGCTCCACCCCAGCATCCCCATGGTACTGTCCACGCAACCAAGGCGATTGCACATGGCGGCGGCGGAGAAAGTCATCAGCGTTAATACTCTAAATGACAAGGAATAATATAAGGGAAGGCAGAAATGCCTTCCCTTTCTTATGACAAAACAGTTTTCATCTTACTCAACATTCCATTCAACTCAAGGCTGATTATATTTATAATGAGCCACACCCCGCCAAAGACATACCCTGCATAAATATCACTCGGGTATTGGCTGCCAAAAAATATCGGGCTTACTCCGCTGAATAAGCATATGATAACAGTTAAAATCACCGCAATAGATCTGAACCAAACTTTTTTACTATGGCGTATTATTAGAAAAGTAAAAAAACCGTAGGCTGTCAAAGACATAAAAGCCGCAGCGCTCGGAAAGGTATATTTAATACTCCCTGTCAAATCCAGTGCTGCTGGTCCTGAACGTCTGAATAACTGCCGCAGTATATATTGGACAGCTTCACCACCTAATACTGTCGAAATTGTAAATGTGATTTCAAGATATTTGTATTTATTTTTCTTAATAACCAACAATACTGTCATAAGGGCAACAGGGAATAACACCTTCATTGAACTTAATAATCCCACCGCAGCCATGAAATCTGACCATCCCCTTGTAAAAACAGCATTAATGAGGTATGCCGCTATAGTATCAAGTTTCTCAAATTCGTGAGCCATATAATCCTGTATAACCCCTGCAAGAAGAACAATAAATATCATAAGAGCAGCTGAAAGTGCTGCTATTACTGCCCGTATTCTTCTCATGGACTTTAAAATAAGGACAGCTTTATTCAATGACCGCTGGGCAAATTCTATTACCTCAGCCTTATGCTTTTTATATGAATACATTATTACTAAAATCAGGAATATAAATATGCCCAAGATTATGGAGTACCTTTTTAGTTCTGCGTGAAATTTGCTCCAATTTGGGCCCAGGGCTTTACCCAGAAAAATAAAAGTGGATGTCCAAATAAAGGCTCCGATATAGGCATTTAAAGCAAATCTTTTATAGGAAATTTCCGTTATTCCGGAAAAATAACCGGTAATATGCCTTACTCCCGGAATAAAGTATGCCACCATCAGCAGCCTTTTACCGTAGGACTTAAACCAGCAGGAAGTACTCTCCAGCTTCTCAGGCCCGAGATGAAAATTGGAACCATACTTTCTAAAGAATTCAACACCCAGCTTACTGCCTGCAAAATATGAAATTGTGATTCCAGTAATTACACCTGCAGCCGCTGTCAATACGCTTGCTAGGAAGTTCAATCTCCCTTCATAAACAAGATATCCGCAGTAGGTCATCATAAACTCCCCTGGAAGAGGTGCTCCTAAAAGTTCAACCAGCAATGCGGCAAAGAGGATAAAATATCCATAATGATTTACTAATTCCAAGACGGCCTGCAAGCTATCACATCCTTATTCATAAAGCCAGGTAATTCCCAGCTTCCGAGCAACTGTACCTTCAACTTTATAATAGACCTTACTTATTCTTTTTCTTAAGATTGCATTATATGCATAACTTATAACAAAGACTAATACATAGGTTCCAATAATATCGAAAGGTGTGTGATGTCCCACAAAAACTCTTGAAAAACCGACTATTACCGACAATATTATTAAAATATTACCAAAGGTTCTTTTGTAGCTGTTGCTGCCTAATGCTGTACTCATGGTCACCGTGGCATGATCACTCGGGAAAGAAGCATCGGCAGCATGGGGGTAAAGCAAATTAACCTTATTATTTACAAACGGCCTGTCAATATAAAATACCATTCCGATAAAGTATGCGATTATCAGGCTTATTGCCGTAAAAACCACCGTATTAACTGCTGTTAACCGTGCTTCCTTATCCCTTTTAGCAACACCGAATAAAAAAAGTACTGCAATAATTCCAGCAAATATGTATATCATATCCTTTGAAAAGAACAGCATCACACTATCCAATACCTTATTTTTATAAGCCAGATTATTTATGATGTGAAAAATTTCCATGTTCATATTCTTATCCCTTCCTCGACCTTCTCTTTTGTTTTTGCAATTCAAATTATAGCTTCCCTTTATTAGAATTCCATTAGAATAAAATTAGATATTTATTAAACTTTCAAAGTGTGAAGGCAAATCAATACTATAGCCTTAAAAAGATATAAGCCGATAACGACAGCACCATTTTCGAGTAATAATTCTGCTGCAATTATTGTAACATGTAACTGTTTGAATATGCAGCTATATCTTAGTACATTTCTCCATCAATTATCGGCTTTGTTGAGCCTAAGATATGGTTAGCTACTAATCAGTTAGCAAATAATTGAAAGATGAAGCCAGCCATCATACCTCCGATGTAAACAAAGCCGATATAGAACAGCATGGCTCTCTTTTTCAGGAAGGTTGACATTCCTGCCATTACTGGAACCCCGGTAGCTTTTCCTGTGATAATGAATGCAAGTACCACGCCCTGTCCTGCTCCGGAATTTGCCAGGGATTTCAACAGCGGCAGTGCGGAAGAATCATTGAGATACAGCGGAAGGCCTATAGTTGCCGCCAGTGGGATCGAGTAGGCTTTATCAGCACTAAAAAGAGTCATTATCCAACTTTGCGGAATTATCATCTCAACAATCCTGCCAATGGCGATAAAAATAATGAAGTAAAACAGTATTTTCTTCATGCCGATATTAACAAATTCCTTTGCAAATCTATCCAGCTTATATTTTTCTATAATTCCTCTGCTTTCATTATGTGCAGTTTTGCCTGTGCAGCATCTCTGGTTTCTGACTACAGCTTTTTTAATCTTTAAGCCCTCAGACTTTTGAACCTTCAATTTCTTCTTTGGCTGGCAGCAGGTGACTGCCTCATTGAAGTCACTGCTGACTGTACAGCAGCTTTCGGTACCTGCAGCTGCCAGCCTGAACTGGTCATTAAAAAATCTCGTCCTCTTCTGAAGGTAATTAGCCATGAATCCGGCTGACAGGCCCAGCCCAATGGATGATACCAGTACGGCAGTTGCGAATTTACTACCAAAGAAGGCTGTTTCAAACATATATTCAGAAGGGCTTGTTAGCGGTGATGATATGAGGAATGCCATCACAGGTCCCCAGGGCATTGCAGA
>JAUZPH010000501.1 GCA_030706065.1 Bacillota bacterium
AAGAGGCCAGGGAAAACCCTGAATTGTTGAAAACTGCGCCCCATAACACTCCAGTAAGAAGATTGGATGAAGTGAGGGCGGCAAGGACACCGGTATTGAAGTGGACCAGGGAGTAGAGAGGGTGACGGTATGGATAAGGATATAATTATAATAGGCGGCGGCCCCGGCGGCTATACTGCAGCAATAAGGGCCGCCCAGCTGGGGGCGAAGGTTGCGGTAATAGAGAAGGATGAGTTGGGCGGCACCTGCCTGAACAGGGGGTGCATACCCACCAAGGCCTTGTACAGGACTGCAGAGATACTGAACACATTAAAAAGTGTTGATCAATTCGGAATAACTGTGGACAATTACAAGATTGATGTGGACAGTATCCAGAAGAGGAAGCTTGGTATTGTGGAGCAGCTTGTCACAGGAATAAGACAGCTTTTGAAGGCAAACAATGTTGAAGTAGTCGCAGGCACTGCAGTCTTAAAAGGCAAAAATACGGTAGAGGTTTGTGAAAGCGGAGGAAATACACTTTGTATAACTGCTGCCAATATAATAATAGCAACAGGCTCCAAGGCTGTGCTGCCTCCCATACCGGGATCGGACCTTGAGGGAATCTGGCTCAGCGACGATATTTTGAATTTTACCGACATACCTGACAGCCTTGCAGTCATCGGCGGGGGCGTTATAGGCATGGAATTTGCGGCTATATTCAATGCCTTGGGCTCAAAGGTCACAGTGCTTGAATATATGCCGGCTATCCTGCCGATGGTAGATGCCGATTTGACAAAAAGGCTGACCGCTGCTGTTAAGAGAAAAGGAATAGATATAAATACATCAACAAAGGTTAAAGGAATAGAACCCTCTGCTGAGAGATATACCCTGTGCTGTGAAGGAAAGAAAGGCGAGATGACAGTTCCTGCTCAAAAGGTGCTGATAGCTGTAGGACGTGCGCCGGTAACTGAAGGCCTGAATTTGACTGATGTCGGCGTTGAGTACGACAGAAAAGGGATCAAGGTTGATGAAAATTATTGTACCAATATAGAGGGCATCTATGCCATTGGCGATGTAAACGGTGAAATTCTGCTGGCTCATGCAGCGGCACATCAGGGTATAAGAGCAGCGGAGCATATCATGGGAACCCTCCAGGATGACCATTCGGATAAGAAAGTTCCTATACCATCCTGCATATTTGTATTCCCAGAGATAGCTTCAGTTGGTTTAACTGAAGAACAAGCCAAAGAACAAGGGCTTAATTACAAAGTCAGCAAGTTCCTGTTTGGAGCCAATGGAAAGGCTCTGACACTGGGAGAACCGGAAGGCATGGTGAAGGTTATATCAAAAGCATCTGCTGAAAATGAAGGTGACGAGGTTAAAGAAACAATAATCGGGGTCCATATAATGGGCCCACATGCCTCGGACATAATTCACGAAGGTGTGTTGGCAGTAAACAGTGAATTGGAACTTGAGGCTGTAATCAATACTGTTCATGCCCATCCCACCTTGTCGGAAGCTTTTTCCGAGGCAGTAATGGGACTCAAAGGCCAGGCAATTCACATGGTGAACAGGCTATAGTTTTCGCAATTTGTTGAACAGACAGGACAGTACAGGCTGTGCAATTTTAGTGCGATCTAAAGGGGCTGTAGTAAAAGGTGTATATACAACTCACTTTTTCTACGGCCCCACCTAAGCCTATGGTACATGCTGTTTGGTGAGGTCAATATATTTACCGATGTCAGACTAAGGCTCTGTTCCCAAGTGGTGGTATACAAAAACTCCTTTAAACTTGTCCAAGAAACCATGTATCACTATTTTGGAACATAGCTATAGTCAGCCTTATAAATATATTTGGGCAATCCATATTTTTTTCCTGGGCATGTATAAAAGAGTAACAGCTCCTTTTTATAGAGATAAAAAGGAGCTGTAGTTCTGAAAACCTCAAAGCCTGTCTCCAGGTGCCTTCCAGAAATGCTTTTCTACATTTATCAACCCGTCTTTATTGAAGGTGATACCTTCCGAAATAAGCATCTCCATCTGGATTTCCGGAGATTCAAAAACACCCCAGGGTGCCACCTTTCCGGTTTTGGCAACAACCCTGTGGCAGGGAAGCTTCAGTTCCTCAGGCGCGGCTTTCATGGCCCAGCCTACCACTCTGGCGCTCCTTGGTTCACCAAGAAGCAATGCAATCTGGCCGTAGGTGGTTACTGTGCCTTTTGGGATTTGTGCAACTATATCATAAACTTTGTCGAAGAAACCTTCCAATGGATGCACTCCTTTCGGGACAGGAAGACCTGTTTTTTCTATATTATATCATTTTTCAACGTGAGTACAGTGTAATAATTATCCTTCATAATTATTTGCAATCGGGTTTATCCGCGTAAAGCGTTGGAGTTGATTTCCTTATGTGGTAAAATACTTATAATGTGGGATTGGAACTGAAACAGAAGATTGAATCAGGAGGGGATAAAATGAATGGACTGCAGGCGATAAAGGGGTTCAGAGGCGGCAGCTTCTCAGTTTTGAAGCAGGAGAAGTGGCTTTTGTATATAGGAATGACAAGGGAAGCGAAGATAAACCTTGAAAGGTTAACTTCTCTGAAGGAAGCAGGGAACGATTATGTACTGGACTATGTTGAAAGGACATTGGAGGCGCTGGAGGAAATCCCTATATCCACGGACAATAAAAGCCTTGTGGAAGAGGTATTGAAATGGTGTGAGTCTGCAAAGGGAGGGCTGCCGCATAAAAGGGCAGATTGGGCGGCCAGGGGATACAATCTTTTTGCACACAATATAGGATCGGCACAGATTTACCTTGAACACTCCGCAGCGGAAAATCCCGTAAAAAGAGAAATAATATATACACTTATAAAGACCCACGGCCTTATCGGGCAGTTTTTAAGAGGCGAAGTGACACTTCAGGAGAACAGGGAACTTACCCTGCTTCTTGAGAAAAAGCTGCTTAACAGGGAGGATTTCAAAGAGATATTATCGGCCCTTAACTTCTGCATAATAAAGGCCGTTTCCTCAGAGCTGTGGCAGGAGGTAGGAGAAAAGGTGGAGACCATTGCGGGTTCTCTGGCAGAAGGAGATCTCTCAATGGAATACAGTCTTAAGGACAGGTTAAAAGCCCTCAGGGAAAATTCAATCAAAAACGGGGAGGACTTTAACAGTGCATACGACGGGGTCTTCATTGATGAAAATTTGTACAATACCATTGATAGGTTTCTTCAAAAGGTTCAGCTTTGGTATGTAGAAGCTGCTCTATACGATTTTTCCTTTGAGGAATTTATCAAGATATTCCTCATGACAGCCCGGGAGATTGACCATGAAAAGACAAGGCACATA
>JAUZPH010000502.1 GCA_030706065.1 Bacillota bacterium
ATAGCTGCTGCTTTATTTAGAGAAGCAGGAATACCAAAGAGATTAATTCCGGCAACAATTGCATTATCATCCTTTACTTTCACAATGGCTGCTCTACCTGGAACAGCACAGATTCAGAACGCTATACCAATGCCCTTCTACGGAACCGACACTTATGCAGGTCCAATACTTGGTATAGTTGCGGCAATAATAATGTTCTCCTTCGGTATGTGGTGGATAACAAGCAGAGCTAAAAAAGCTATGGCAAAAGGTGAAGGCTATGGAGAGCACAAGGAAACTTTTGCAGATTTCGATGAATCAACCTTACCAAGCTTTGGCTTTGCACTTATTCCAATTCTTATTGTATTAATAATGAACTTCTGCTTAACTAACTTCTACTTTAAGCATATGGATGCTAAATGGCTGTCAGGCGCACCATACAACACTACTTTATCAAAAGTAGCAGGAACCTGGAGCTTAATTCTATCTCTTATAGTTGCGATTATTACTGTTATAATTATTAACAGAAAAAGATTCGCTGGCATTGTAAAATCAGTTAACAGCGGTGCTATAGGATCCTTACTTGCTGTTATAAATACTTCCTCAGAAGTAGGATACGGAAACGTTGTAGCTACTCTTGCCGGCTTCGTTATAATAAAGACTGCAATACTTGGTATCTCCAGCAACCCGCTTATTTCCTCAGCAATCTCCGTTAACCTGCTGGCAGGTATGACAGGCTCTGCTTCCGGCGGTATGAGCATAGCTTTAGGAGCTCTAGGTAAAACCTACCTTGATATGGCACATACTATGGGAATAGATCCAGGTGCATTACACAGAATCACAGTTCTTGCCTGCAGTGGACTTGATGCACTTCCGCACAACGGTGCAGTTATAACTCTGCTTGGTATAACAGGACTTACTCATAAACAGTCTTACAAGGATATCTTCATGGTATGTTCAGTAGGTACATTATTCGCAGTTATAGCTGCAGTATCACTTGCATTACTTGGAGTAGTTTAATAAAAGGAGGATCTTTTTAAATGAAAGGCTTAACTATTGACCAAATTAAAATTGGGGACAAGGCTTCTTTTCAGAAGACCATTACAGAGACAGATGTATATCTATATGCAGGAATAACCGGAGACATGAACCCTGCTCACGTAAATCAGGTTGAAGCTGAAAAATCTATGTTTAAGGGAAGAATAGCCCACGGTATGCTTACTGCAGGCTTGATTTCAGCAGTACTCGGGATGCATCTGCCAGGACCCGGAGCAATATACCTCGGCCAGGAACTCAAGTTCCTGGCTCCGGTAAGAATCGGCGACACAATAAAGGCTGAAGTAGAAGTAATAGAGAAAATCGACGAAAAAAACAGAATTAAATTGAGCACTACCTGTACAAACCAGGATGGAGTAGAAGTTGTCAAAGGTGTAGCCACCATAATGCCACCAAGATAATTTAAATTTATAGTAAATCTGCAATCCTTGCTGACAAGGTTGCCACTGCCGAGGATATTGACCTTGCTATGAAATTAGGAGCAAATCACCCAATAGGTCCCTTGGCTCTGGCAGACTTGATCGGAAACGACATTTGCCTGGCTATTATGGAAATTTTATATACGGAAACCGGAGACTCCAAGTACAGGCCTCATCCGTTATTGAGAAAAATGGTACGTGCGGGATATCTGGGAAGAAAAACAGGAAAAGGCTTTTTCGAGTATAAATAAATCATTAGTTTGTTAGAGGAGTAGTTGATATGAGAGAAGTAGTAATAGCAAGTGCAGTGAGAACCGCCATCGGTTCCTACGGCGGCGGGCTTAAAGATGTTCCCGTTGTGGACCTTGGCGCTGCAGTTATTAAAGAAGCTATGAACAGAGCCGGCGTAAAACCTGAAGCCGTTGATGAAATTGTTATGGGAAATGTCCTTCAGGCAGGTGTCGGACAGAATCCAACCCGTCAATCAGCTGTAAAAGCCGGAATTCCCGTAGAGGTTCCTTCCTTTACCATAAATAAGCTTTGTGGTTCGGGATTGAGGGCTGTAAGCCTGGCCTTCCAGATGATTCTGTCCGGTTATGAAGATATCATAGTAGCCGGAGGCATGGAAAACATGTCCAGAGCACCATACCTTCTTGAAAACGCCCGATGGGGCCAGAGAATGGGAGATGGAAGACTTGTCGATGTCCTTCTTCAGGACGGGCTCCATGATGCCTTTGGTGGCTATCACATGGGCATAACGGCAGAAAATATTGCCGAGCAGTGGACTATATCAAGAGAACTTCAGGACGAATTCGCACTAAATTCTCAGCTGAAGGCAGAAAAGGCAATAAAAGAAGGACGATTTACTGATGAGATTGTACCAATATATATACCTCAGAGAAAAGGCGAACCTAAGGTATTTGCCGTAGATGAATTTCCCCGTTTAGGCTCAACCCTTGAAGGCCTTGCAAAGTTAAAACCTGCCTTCAAGAAGGACGGTACCGTAACTGCTGGTAACTCCTCCGGTATAAATGACGGCGCTGCAGCTATGGTAATAATGAGTGGAGAAAAAGCCGGGGAACTCGGCATAAAACCTCTTGCAAGAATATTATCCTTTGGCTCAAAGGGCCTGGATCCTTCAATAATGGGATATGGACCTGTTCCATCAACCAGACAGGCTCTTGAAAGAGCGGGGCTCAAGGCGGAAGACCTTGATCTTATTGAAGCAAACGAAGCCTTCGCAGCTCAAAGCCTTGCGGTTGCAAAGGATCTAAAATTTGATATGAATAAAGTCAATGTCAATGGAGGTGCTATTGCACTGGGACATCCTATTGGAGCCTCAGGGGCAAGAATTCTTGTAACTCTCCTCCACGAAATGATAAAGACAGATGCAAGAAAAGGGCTTGCGACCTTGTGTATAGGCGGGGGCCAGGGTACAGCAGTTATAGTTGAAAGATAAGCCGTGGACCTTTGGGCCGTGGACTTAAAATATAAACCAATGACAAAAGCAGTAACGGCTTCTGCCGTTACTGCAAAAACCTTATTTTTTTTTATTCGTGTTTGTTATAGTATTAACAAACATAGGAACTACTTTATGAAACATAATAATCTTATCCTTCAAAAAGAATACAAAAAACGATTAATAATCTTTACGTACTATTAAGGAATACAGGAGACTCAACAATTAATAATTGTTGAGCGCAGAATAATATAACAGGAGACGAAATGATTAATAATCATTTCGCACAAATAAGGAATACAGGAGGGTTCATAAATGAATTTTGCATTATCAAAAGAACAGGAACTCGTAAAACAGATGGTTAGGGACTTCGCTGTAAATGAAGTTAAACCCATAGCAGCTGAAATA
>JAUZPH010000503.1 GCA_030706065.1 Bacillota bacterium
CAATAATTCCTTAAGGCCGTCCTTAACTGCAGCCCACCAGTCCTCAGGTTTCTGCTCTGCCCAGCCCGGCTTTGGGAAAAATACGTCATATTCCTTTGACAGTGAGCTTGTAACCTTTCCTTCATCACTCATCACAACAAGTTTAACCGAAGATGTGCCTAAGTCTACTCCAATATAATTCATACATGAAACCTCCAAAATTTATTTTTAGAAAGCAAATGCTTCGAAAATCGGTATGAGAGATGCCCCCAATATGTTTGCATCCTCTCCCAGCGCCGAGAACATTATATTTACATCGCCGGTGCTATAAAACTGATTCTGTTCAAAAATCCTGTCTGTGAGACTTCCCAGAATTATATCAGGATAGGAACTGATATCACCGCCGATTACTATGTTATCAGGATTGAATATGAATAATAAATTCTGAATGCCCTCAGCGAGGTCATTGATATATTTTTCGATAACCTTTGCTGCTTTCTCATCGCCCTTACTTAACATGTCCATTATTGTTTTTATATTATCTGTTGCTTCTCCGCCGTTTTCAATATAGTCATTGATCAGCGCTTTTTTTGAGGCGTAGGTTTCCCAGCAGCCCTTTTTCCCGCAGTTGCACTGCCTCCCGTTTTTATTTATTGTCATATGTCCAATTTCCCCGGCCCTCATAGCGGTGCCTTTATACATTTTTCCGTCTATGATTATTCCGCCGCCAACGCCTTCGGTGATGGAAATGTAAATTACATTTCTCTTATCCCTGGCTATACCCAGCTGCCACTCTGCAAGGGCACCGGCATTTGCTTCATTCTCCAGGTATATGGGTACTTCAAATAAATCCTTAAAGCTGCTGAAGGACAGATTTTTCAATTTGAGGTTGGCTGCCATCTCCAGTTTCAGATTTTCCTCATCCACAGTTCCCGGCAGTGAGAACCCCACTCCCAGCAGTATCTCTTTATTTATCCCCTGTTCCTTTAATATTTCCTTTACAAGTACTTCAATGGAAGCCAAAACATTAGCCTCTTCCCTGCTTTTCAGCGCCTTTCTCTTGTCAACAATAATTCTGCTGTCCAGATTTGTCAATATGGCTCTTACAGAATCAGTACCAAGATCAACCCCAATGCTGTAGCGGGAGTCCGGCAGGAAACGGATAATAACCGGCTTTCTTCCACCGGTGGATCCGGCCATTCCGGCCTCTTCCACAAGGCCTTCCTCTATGAGTTCCCCCACTATCGTAGTGACGGTGGGCACACTTATATCCAGGTTTCTCGCTATATCCAGCTTAGTGAGTTCCCTTTCCTTGGATAACAGCCTTATTATTCTTTTCCTGTTATTAATCTTAATATTGCTCTGATCTAAAGCTTCCATATCATCACCATTTTCGCAAAAATATAGAATAAAGTTCATGCAGCACATTGTATATTTCAGGGGAAATACCATTGACGGTGCTGCATGACTTTATTCATATCAACATTCCTTTAGGTTGCCCTATATTAATCGTTATATATATACTGGTTCAAAATTGACTCCAGCATTTCCTGTCTTCCTGACTTGTTTACTATGGCACTGTTCTTCAGTGCATACTGTTCAAGAGTCTCAAAGCTTGCTTTACCTTCTACTATATCCTTACCGATACCTTCTGTAAAGCTCTTGTACCTGTCAGCTACAAAATTTTCAAGAACTTTGCTGTCAGTAAGCTTCTGAGCTACTCTCAGGCCCTTAGCCATAGTATCCATACCTGCGATATACGCAAGGAACAGGTCTTCCGGTTCAAAGGAACCTCTTCTCACCTTGGCATCAAAGTTCAAGCCACCGGTACCAATACCGCCGTTCTTTAACACTTCATACATGCTTAGAACTGCATCGTAGATATTTGTCGGGAACTGGTCGGTATCCCAGCCAAGCATTGGGTCTCCCTGGTTTACATCCAGGCTTCCCAGCATGCCGTTGATTCTTGCAGTAGCGAGTTCATGCTGGAAGGTATGTCCTGCCAAGGTAGCATGATTTGCTTCTATGTTGAATTTAAAGTATTTGTCCAAGCCATATTTTCTCAGGAAGGCCGTACTTGTGGCTACATCAAAGTCGTATTGATGCTTTGTTGGCTCCTTTGGCTTTGGCTCTATCAAGAACTGTCCGGTAAAGCCTATCTTGTGAGCATAGTCTACAGCCATATGGAAGAACCTGGCCAGGTTATCCAGTTCAAGGCCCATATTGGTATTCAGCAGTGTTTCGTAGCCTTCTCTTCCGCCCCAGAAGACATAATTTTCTCCGCCAAGCTCCTTTGTAACCTCCATTGCCTTCTTTACCTGTGCTGCAGCATAAGCATATACATCAGCATTATTGGTGGTGGCTGCTCCATGAACGAATCTTGGGTTTGTGAACATATTTGCAGTTCCCCAGAGAAGCTTCTTGTTGTTCTTAGCCATCAGGTCCTTTGCATATGCAACTATTTCATCAAGTATTGCATTAGTCTCAGCCAAATCCTTACCTTCCGGAGCAATGTCCCTGTCATGGAAGGCAAAATATTCGAGGCCAAGCTTGTTCATGAACTCGAAGGCTGCATCCATCTTTGCCTTTGCAAGCTTTATAGGATCCTTTTCCCCAGCCCAGGGCCTGATTGCAGTGCCAACGCCAAATGGGTCGCTACCCTCTCCGCAGAGGGTATGCCAGTAGGACATGGTGAATCTCAAGTGTTCCTTCATGGTTTTTCCGCCTACAACCTCATCCGGATTGTAATACTTGAATGCAAATTGGTTAGTTGAGTCCTTTCCTTCGTAAGCTATCTTTGAGACCTTTGAAAAAAATTCAGCCATTTTTATACTCCTCCTTTAAGTAACTGTTTTCATTGACTATATTTTCATTCTACTCCACGGCAGTAACTTTTTCAAGTACTTTTTAAAAGTATTTTAAAAAGTACTTGAAAGTTAATTTCACTACATTGGACAACCTCCTTTACGCATGACATAAATTTAAAAGGCGTGGATAAGTATATCCTACGCCTTTTTACATGAAATTATTACTATTTGATGCTCATTGCCCTCATTGCATTCAAGACCGCCCATAGCCATGCCTATATCTGCTCTGGCCAGCACCGGTGCGTCGTTTAGCCAAGTCCAATAAGGCTTCCTTTACCCCATCAAGCTTTTTCACATGCCCCTCTATTTTAGCTGCACAATTTGCAAAGTGTTTTATTTCTTTAACTGGGCATCATAAATCATTTTGGACAGCCCTGCGATTTTTTCCTCCGCAGGCTTATCCTTTGTACCTGAAAGCCCCTGAGTATAAATGACGAGAATATATGGCTTTTCAGTATATATTATCCCAACA
>JAUZPH010000504.1 GCA_030706065.1 Bacillota bacterium
CTGTTCCCTGCACCGCATTAATTTCAATTCCAAAAAAACTCCAACCAGTCCCCAGGCTAAATCAAGGAATACGGCTGTAAAGATGCCTGTGCCTTTTGAAACGAGCTGAATTATGGTTAAAATGAAGACAAGGATAAACAATGCTCCATAAATAACCCTTCCAATTCTCATATACCAAAACATAAATCCGGTTTTACCTTTCATCAATTATCACTTCCATACATTTTATATAAGTATTATTGCCAATAATTATATTATATTTTCAATGTGTAAGTTATGAGATTTCCAAGAAATATTCCAGAAAAGTGTATGTTTTTATAAGCGACGTACTTAGGAACTTTACAAATAGTAAAAGTACCCGGATAAATCCAGGTACTCTAAGGCTAATTTAATATTCTTCTGGCACATAAATATTCATCTGCATCATCCAGAGACGATACTTTTACTACATCGCCGCTGAATGGAGCCTGTATATAGCAGTTATTTCCCACATACATACCGACATGGTGCGGATCACTGTATGTCCCAAAGAGAATCAGATCACCGGGTTTCAGAGCGTTTCTGGATACGGGTGTTCCGTCATTTATTTGATCGTAGGTAGTTCTTCCTATATGTATTCCAAAGTGGGCATATACATACTGCATCAAGCCGGAGCAGTCAAAAGCTTGTCTACCAAGATACTTCGTCATACCGCTTACATCATGCTGAGTATTTTTGTACATATCAATATCCGCCTTGGTAAAAACTTCACCTTCAGCTCCCCATACATATGGGTCCCCCAGGAAGGTATAGGCATATGCTACTACGGCGTTTGCAGCCGGCGGTACCCCTCCTCCACTGCTTTGTTGGTTATTTTTTGTCTGAGCCTGGGCTAACGCCTGTAGCTGTTTGATAGTATCCTGAACCTGCTTATCTTCAGCCGCAATCTTCTTTTTATAATCGCTTATCTGACTTATGTAATAGGCTTGTTTGCTTTTTGCTTCTGCCATTAACTGCTTCTGCTGCAGTACATTGCTTTGGACCTCCGTGAGCTTACTCACATTATCCTGCTTATAGGCCAGGAGCTCGTCTCTGTCTTTATTTAAAGCAGCCTCTGTTGCCTTGATTTTCTCTGTTTTGTCGACTAAGTCTTTTTCTACCTTCTTATCATAATTTATTATAACTACCACATCCTGCACCCTGGTCAAAAAATCGCTGAAATCCTTCGAGGAAAGCAGGATATTAATATATTGGGCATTTCCTTCTTTATACATTGCCCTCATTCTTTCATCAAACAGCTGCTGTTCAATCTTAATATCGGCTTCAGCCTCTTCGAGATTCTTCTGAGTTATTTGTATATCAGCTTCCTTGGCAGTTATCTTTTTATTTGTATCTGAAATGGTCCTGTTAAGGGCTTCTATCTTTGAATCCAATACCTCAATCTGCATATTGAGATTATTGATTTCCTTCTGTGCATTATCGACATTTAACTGGCTTTGCTGCATATTCTTTGTATTTTGGCTCTTTTGATTTTCAAGCTGCTGTTTTTGTTGATTGAGAGAATCTGCTGTCGGTTCAGCAAAGACGGTCGTCCCTACTGACATCAATAAAGCTAAAGTAACTGCCGCTCTAATTATATTACCTGATAATTTCATTCAATTTACTCCTAACATCTGCTCTTTTTTTCTAGCCTCTTCTTTTTTGACACCCTATCTTTATTATCGGCTCATAATGTATCAAAATCAAGAGGAAATTGAGTAATCATAGGTTTAAAAGAAAAATTTATCAATCCGTGCGAAATCCTTATCACAGCAAAATTCCTTCACCACTAATTTCTCCATTCACCTTCCCCCTATTCCAGGTATATATATACTGTTATATTCATGCATTATGATTATGAAGGTTTAACCAGTGAATAATATCCTTCATCACTTCATATCTGTTAGTTTCATTCAGCATCTCATGTCTTCCATCCTTATAAAGCTTATAAGTTATATCCTTAATACCATAACTTTTATATGTATTGAGAAGCCTGATAACTCCTTTACCAAACTTACCTACCGGGTCTTTTTCGCCGGAAAAAATATAAATCGGCAGTTTCTTGGGGATTAAACTCAAATTCTTCTTATCTTCGATTTCCTTCAAGCCTGTCAAGAAGTCATAAAAAAATCCGGCAGTAAATACAGTACCACAGAACTGATCCTTTATGTACTTGTCAACTTCATGATTATCCCTGCTTAACCAGTCAAATTCAGTTCTGTTCGGCTTGAAAGCATTGTTATAGCTGCCAAAAGTCATCCTGCTCAATTTATGGCTTTGTGCTTTTCTACCGTGCTTTTTAATTTCATTTTTTGCAAGTAAAAGTCCAAGGTTCAGTATCATTCCTTGTTTACCGTTAGAACCGGATAAAACTGCACCATTTAATTCATCGCCGTATAACATGATATATCTTTGAGCTGCAAAGGACCCCATGCTGTGTCCCAATAAAAAGAGGGGCAATGAAGGGTTCTCTTTCTTTGTTATTACGCTTAACTGATGGAGGTCTTTCACCAGCCAGTCAAACCCGTTATTATCAGCAAGATATCCAAGCTTCTCAACACTCCCGGCAGTTCTTCCGTGGCCCCTGTGATCATTTGCATAGACGATATAACCACTGCCTGTCAGAGTTTCAGCAAACCTTTCATACCTGGCCGCGGTCTCTGCCATGCCGTGAGCTATTTGGACTATTCCCTTTACCTTGACATCATTATCCGGTGTCCAATTATATACGAAAATGTCAGTACCATCGTCGGACTTGAAAATAAAGTTTTTACATAACATGACAATACCTCCTGATTTAACATAAATCTATTTATACATATTATCGTATCATCTAATAAAGAACTTCACAGTTTTATTAAAGACTACCTGTTTTTTAACGGTTGGTTCAGCTGGCGGTCTTGACTCCTGGGGCTGGTCAGCAATTTTGTTCTTGTTATTCCACCAGTAAATGTTAATTTCTTAGCTGAGCTGCCTTTAGGATATTTGTTAAAGCTTCCTTTGGAGTTTTTCGAGTAAATCGAAAAACTCTAAAAACTATTTTAGAGAATTATCCCATACTTTTATGAAGGTTTCTATCCATCGACTTATTAATCCCTTACAGAGGAAGACCCCCCGTTTCAAAAAAAGCAAAAGACACCAAGCATTAACTTGATGTCCTATGTAACCTGGCGACGTCGGACTTCATCCCACTGGGTGATGTTGACGCAGACTCACGTCACCACATCACCAGTGAAAGACAATTCAGGTCTTTCACCTCTTCCACTAAGTCTCACGAGCAGGCGTAC
>JAUZPH010000505.1 GCA_030706065.1 Bacillota bacterium
AACATGGGGCTTAACATTGATCGGACAGACCACACGAGATTAGTTATCTAGGTTGTGGTCTGTTTTGTTTATATAGAATATTAATGAAAGAGAGGTTTTAATATGGCAGGTAAAACTTTGTACGAGAAGATTTGGGATAAGCATTTGGTCCAGACTTCGGAGTGACACTTTTCGTTCTGCAAAGTGAGAACCAGGGTGTTGTGCATGTTATAGGCCCCGAGCAGGGACTCACACTTCCAGGAAAGACAATAGTGTGCGGAGACTGCCACTCACGGAGCCTTCGGTATCGGAACGAGTGGAGTGGAGCATGTGCTTGCTACTCAGTGTCTTCTCCAGGGAAAATCCAAAACCATGAAAGTGAAGGTTAACGGAACCCTTGGATACGGAATTACAGCAAAGGATTTAATACTTGGCATCATCAGTAAATACGGAACTGACTTTGGAACAGGTTACTAACGGAATACTGCCGATAAAATTTTCCGACAAGGAAGTAGATGAGCTGTTTGCAAGATGAGAAAAATATGAAGGTTATCATCTGCAGATTGACCTTGAATCCAAAAAAAAATTCTGACGGCAGGGGCCTTGAACTCGGCTTTGATTTGGATGAGTCTGCAAGGGTTAAGCTTTTGAATGGCTATGACGACATAAGCCTCACTCTATTAAACGAAGACAAAATAACTGAATTCGAAAGAAAGAATGGAATTGCCTGAATTTAAAATGTTTCTCCCTTTTTTATCTTAAATAGGGAAGAACTTGGTAAATTATTACCTGTACTATACCAGGTGCCACCCGAAAAGCAGCAGCTTCAACCTGCTGCCTGCCGCCGGGCGGCACTTTTTTATGACTTCTTCATGGAACCCCAGTCCTCCAGGAACTTCTTGATTCCTGCATCTGTCAGCGGGTGCTTCAGCATCTGCTCGATTACCTTGAAGGGTACCGTTGCTATATGGGAACCGGCCTTTGCAGCATCGATTACATGTATCGGACTTCTTACGCTGGCACAGATTATCTCTGTCTGTATATCGTGTATATCAAATATCATTGCTACTTCTTCGATGAGCATCATGCCCTCGTTACCGATATCATCCAGCCTCCCTACGAAGGGGCTTACATACGATGCTCCTGCTCTGGCAGCCAGCAGTGCCTGTGCTGCCGAGAAAATCAGGGTAACATTGGTCTTTATGCCGTCTTTGGACAAGCCCTTTACCGCCTTAAGCCCGTCTTCCGTCATAGGGATTTTTATAACAATATTTTTATGGATTTTAACAAGCTCTCTTGCCTCTCTAACCATTTCCTCCGCATTCAGGCTTATAACCTCCGCGCTGATGGGGCCATCAACTATATCGGCAATTTCCCTCACCACCTGCATAAAGTCCCTGCCTTCTTTTGCAATGAGAGAAGGGTTTGTAGTTACACCCTGTATTACTCCCATGTCGTTTGCTCTTCTGATTTCATCGATATTGGCGGTGTCGATAAATAATTTCATTATTAAACCTCCTCTTGAAAAAAATATCTCACCACTATATTTCCCAAATATCATTTATCTACTACATAGATAACCCTTTTCTTAGAAATTCGCTGTCAACAAGGCCTAAAAGCCATTCCCTCTCACCAGGCACATCCTCACGCAGCCTGGCAGCGGCGACAGGCAGAATCCAGTCTTTTATATCCTCAGTTTTTACCTTTGCAAGTTTGGTGTATTCCTTCAGATAAGCCGAATACATGGACTTTCTGACGGCTTTGGAGGCCGCCGCCAATATCTTTGGCGTTCCGGGAGGCAGATATGTCGATTGGAACATCAGCAGAGTTCTTGCCGTATCCCCCAGGGGGTTGCCATAATAAGCATTGGTCCAGTCGATAACTACGGCACTACCATCTCTGACAAGTATGTTGTCCGGATGGAAATCACCATGGCAGACGCTTGTACCCTCAGGGAGCTCCTTTAGATAATTGATTATTTTCTCTGTCTTGTCTCCAAGAAGCTTTTCCGACTGTCTTATGGCATATTCTATATGAGGCTTCTGTTCCGGCAGCTTATCCATATGAAAACCGTGAATCCTGTTATGGACCTCCGCCATCTGCCGTGCATAAATTCTTGTCCTCCAGGGCCTTGATTCTATACACTTCAACATGCTTATGCCCCTTATCCGTTCATATATTATTCCATTACGCCTATCTTCTTGGACAATATCGTATACTTTTGGGCATGGCACTCCGTTTTCGGCAAGAGCCTTACCACTTTCTTCCTCGTATTTTATCCATTCATTCTTGTACCAGTCAAAATAGAGCTTCAAGACCTTATCTTCGCCCCATTCGTAGACCTCTGCCGTCCTTCCCTGTCCGATCAATGCCCCCTTTTCCATATATGCACCCCTTTCTAACAACTTTTATTAATAGTCCGGTGTCAATTTTTGCGTATAACCCGGGCTTTTAAATGCTCGATCAAGTTTATATAATCCTATTATTCAATTCCACAGTACCTCTTTAATTTTCTCATGCCTTCACTGACTTCATTAAGAGGCAGGTTCCCCTTGATAAGCACCTCTTCCTCCAAGCCTGTTAATCTTTCATAGAAGCTTATACCCATTTCCGCAGCCTCCGGATTCCTGTCCTCCATTTCAAGCATCTCAAAGAGCATATCCTCCGCCTTGCCGTAGCTTCCTGTCATCTCATAGTATTTAAATAAGAGCATCCTGCTTTCAGGGGGCAGTTCATATTCCTTAAGCTTATCTGCCAATTCTTCCACTCTTTCATAGTACTGCCTTAAAAATTCATCCCTCTCAAGCAGCAGTATCTCAATGAATATGTTCATACTCTTGACATACATATTGAAGCTTGCGGCAGTATCCCCCTGGTCTTCGAAGTTTTCGCCCTCCTGGTTGAGAAGTTCCGCCATTATTATACACTTGCTTATATCATATTCATTGTTGACACTGATAATGTTCATAAGGTCCCTGTGTGAGAGCCTGTGAACAGTTTCCTCCGTCAGCCCCAGAAACTTTTTAAGGTTCACATCTACCAGCCTCTGAACCTCCGCATACTTCTTTTCCTTTCTGAGTCCCATTATATCTGCTATGGCCATGGATATCTGCTCTATCAGATCCATAATATAGTCATTCCTTTTAAACATCTGCATTTCACCTCGCAACTTTCGGTTATGTTTATATTATCCTCGAAGCATCATTATTAAACAACTTTCCTGTACAATCTCATCTTCTTCCAGAGGGCTTACTGAAGCCCGCTCTGTTCTGCCCCACAATGCCCTTCCAATAATATGATACTCCATTCCCGACTGGAATAAAA
>JAUZPH010000506.1 GCA_030706065.1 Bacillota bacterium
ATTCTGCTAGGGATGTAAAATTTCTTCAAATTTAAAAGTTAATTTGTTGAAAATTTACATCCGGCAAAAATCCGTGAAGATTGGATATTTTGCTCGCACAAGGTGACTAGATATTTACTTTCTATAATTCATTCCGTGAACAGGTATAAATTTCTCAATTAAATTAATAATAAAGGAAGGTAAAGAGATAATATTATGTTACAAGATATGAGTATTTATGGAGGTTTTCGATGAGCAATATCCAGAGGCTTGAAAAGATAATCGGGGAAAAGAAATGGATAAGAAATGATATCGGTATGGGAAGAATTCAATGCTCGAAGGCAATGCTTATAAATGGGGAACTTCTTCTTCTGATATGCTCGGAAGTAAATCATAAACCGGTGTGGGCACGAGTTGAAAAAATATTGGTGGCGAATGATGAGATTATTCTGTTTTATGATGGTGAATACTGCGAGGAACTGGATTATGATGAATACGCAGAATACGAGGAGTATGTATCCAAAGAGGAGTGGAAGGTCCTGTTTGAAGATGAGAATACAACAAAATTGGATGCTCAGGGGCTCATAAGCAGTACTGACGGCTTTTATGTGGACGTCCATGAAAACATCGGCGGCTATGAGGGCGAATTTGATGAAATGGAGAGTGAAAATTTAGATCTTCATTTCGATTTGTAGCGTGTAAAATGCTGTAATATCTGATGGAAAATGAATAGACAAAACAATATGGAATGTGATATACTATTTACCAAATGTAATGAATAATTAGAAATTTAACAAATCATTATTAACCGTGTTCAAATTTACCATTGTACAGTGTATATTTAGAACAAATGGGCTTGGAGGGATAGTGTAAATGTCAAACGAAATTAAGAAGATCGCTTTGCTAACAGGCGGTGGAGATTGTCCAGGATTGAATGCAGTTATAAGAGCGGTAACAAGAACAGCTATTTTACAGTATGGTTATGAAGTAATAGGTTACAGGTTCGGTTATAGAGGATTATACAACAATGATTATATACCTCTGACTCTTGACAGTGTATCCGGCATATTGCATAGAGGCGGAACTATATTGTACAGCTCAAACAAGGATAACCTATTTGATTACCTTGTTGAAGAAGACGGAAAGATGGTAAAGAAGGACGTTTCCGACGTTGCCGTTGAAAACCTTAAAAAGGAAGGTGTTGACGTACTTATCGTTATTGGTGGAGACGGAACACTTACAAGTGCAAGAGACTTTGCCCGTAAAGGAGTAAAAGTAATAGGCGTTCCCAAGACTATAGACAACGACCTTGGAGCAACGGATATCACTTTTGGATTTAATACTGCAATTGAGATTGCTACAGAAGCTCTTGACAGATTACATACTACAGCTGAATCCCATCACAGAATCATGCTCTGCGAGGTTATGGGAAGAAATGCAGGATGGATAGCACTGGAAGCCGGAATTGCCGGTTCTGCAGACGTTATTCTTTTACCGGAAATGCCATACGATTTGAATAAGATTGTAGAGAAGATAAGAAGCAGGGAAACTCAGGGAAGACTGTTCAGCATCATTGTTGTTGCTGAGGGAGCAAGGCCAAAGGATGGAGAGGTTGTAGTAAGCAAGATTGTTGAAGACAGCCCGGATCCGATAAGGCTTGGAGGTATTGCCAACAAGATTGCATATGATCTTGAAAAGCTTATAAAAGATCACGAGATCAGAAGCACAGTACTTGGGCACATCCAAAGAGGCGGTAACACTTCAACCTTTGACAGAATACTATCAACAAGATACGGAGTTGCTGCAGTTGAGCTTATTAACGAAGACAAATTCGGCAACATGGTATGCTTGAAGGGAGATAAAATTTCCTGCGAGAGCCTTGAAAACGTAATAGGAAATAACAAGAATGTTGATCCTAACGGAGAATTGGTGAGAGTTGCCAAAGAAATTGGAATATCTTTTGCAGAATAAGCTTAGATTTAAAACGTCAGACAAATAGGTCTGGCGTTTTTTTACGTGAGTAAAGAGTCTTCCATTAAGTTTTGATAATGCCTTACCATATCAAAAATGAAATTAATAAATAAATAATAACTTAATATTGTAGAAAAAAACTAAAAGTTGAGTATAATTGATAATAGGAATATATTTGGAGATGTGGTGAATATTATGAAGGATATAAAAAAGTTTCTTGAAGGCAGAATAGGAGAGTACAGCTTTTATTTTCAGGACTTAACCAGCGGCTATACATATGCGCTGAATGAAAACGTTGAGATGGTTGCCGCGGGATGCATGAAGCTTCCTATTGGAATGGCGCTGCTGAAGCAGGTGGAGCAGGGGGAAGTGGATATCAACAGAACGGTAAAAATCAAAGAGGAGGATATGGTCTACGGCACCGGTATACTTCATGAATTCGGTGAAAAGGAATACAATCTGAAGGAACTCCTGGTGGCGATGCTTCTTCAAAGCGATAACACAGCGGCAAATAAAATTATCGATATAGTCGGTATAGATAAGATCAATGAGGTTCTCCGCAGTATGACCCTAAACAATACAGTATTGAACCGAAAGACTATCGATGAGAGAAATACAAAAGGAGAGATTCAAAACTACAGTACCAGTGCCGACCTTTCAAGCTGCTGGAAAATGCTCTATAAAAAGACCTTCCTTAATGAAGAGAACAGCAATACTATAATAAATATATTGAAGAGACAGACAATTAAAAACAAGATCGGATACTATTACCCTGACAGGTTGAAACGGGAAATAGCAAACAAGACCGGAGACATAGAAAGTGTGGAAAATGATACTTCCCTGATAAGTTTAGGCAAAGGGAATTTTATATTGACAGTGATGTCAGCCAATCTTCCAAGCAACGTGTACGGAGAAGTTACTTTGTCGAGGGTAGGGAAGATGGCCTTGGACATCATTGAAACGGGATGGATTTAGTTCTAACATATTTCTTCGCAAATAAAAGCTAAAAAAGTAAAAACCATATTGACATGCTTTTAAAATAATGCTAATATGAAATAGCCGTCAGCGATTGACGGCTTGTTGTTTGAAAATTGAACAGAGATTATAAACATTTTTCAAAAACTTTTAACCATTCTGCCTTCACAAAAATCCGTGAAGATTGGATATTTCGTTGGGCACAATGGAAAGTTTAAAGAAAAGTATGTGATAAATTCTTTACAGAATAAATCATAGGTCAGCGATTCTTTTGACAAGCGAAAGCTTGTAAAAATTATTTAAGCGATAAGCTAAGTTCAAACTTTTAAATTGAGAGTTTGATCCTGGCTCAGGACGAACGCTGGCGGCG
>JAUZPH010000507.1 GCA_030706065.1 Bacillota bacterium
ATTTCCTTATACTCCTTCAAATCCGTATAAAGCTCGCCAAGATACGGATTTCTCTTCGTCTTGACCACTTTGTAGATCATATAGATCAGTACTGCTATATTTGCAGCCAAAGCCGCAAAGCTTACGATAAACAGCGGTACTTTGTTGTAGGATGAGGAAACGGCAAAGGCGCCCTTGTCAATGAAGGCCGGGAAGGTCTGAGCAAACATGCACCATATTGCCAGAGTCTGCGCACGGTGCTGTAGCCATGCTCCTTTTCCCACAGTAAAGGCACAGAGGGTCGGAGCCAACAGCAGCGCAAAGCCGCAGTACCAGGAATGGCCGGGCAGGCAGTTGTACGTGTAGGCAAAGTTCCACAAATCATAGGCTACTATCCAGAACCAAAGCATATCCGGCCACAACATATCTTTGCTGCCATCCTTATCAGCCTTCCTTCTTACACAGATTCCAAGCCATCCGGTTATGGTTATGATATTCAGTATACCTGCTATTCCATTCATGAAGTTCCAGGAACCGCCCAGTACATACATGGCTTCGTCGGCCAGTTTCCCTCCGCCGGTATATTGAAGGCCAACCTGGAAGTCACGGGTTACCGCCTCCAGAATATTGATTGCAAGGATAAGAGGCGGAAAGCATAAAGCCCACTTCTTGTCAGCCAGTCTCCACTCCCTGCCTGTTTTTTTATTTATCCATTTAACATGCCTGATGCACCAAAACCCGATACATCCCGCAGTAGAAGAATACACTTTTGCCAGGTGGAACCAGTCCGTATAAGTGGTATCACTCAATACAGTAAACCATAATACCGAAAGGGTCAGCGGCAAGATAACAAAACTGAAAAAGCCGACATATTTATATCTGCGGGCCACTTCATTAAAACCAAAGAGTGCTATAAAGACGATTATCCATACACCCCATACACTTAACGCTGTTGCTCCATCGGCGTAATTGAAAACAAACATATTATACCTCCTCAATGAAAACATTTTCTTCTTATACATTTATTGTATAATTTTTTTAAAATGCTCTTCAATAGACAAAAAAATGAAAGTGTCTATTTTGAACACTTTCATCTTATATTTATAACTATTCTTTTATTCCTTCCTTCACGAAGGCAGCCACAGAGCGTGGAATGCTCCCTGTTATCATGAGCAAAAGCTTTTTGAGGATAATTTCCGGCTCCTCTTCCATACCTTCACTTACCCAGTCAATCATGAGACCGTCAAACACATGCCTGTAGAAATTCACGATGAATCTCTGATCTTTGTCCTTCAATTTTACTTCCAGCTTTTCTTCGCACTCATCCACCACGGCATCCAGCAACCTGATGGAAAGCTCCGAAATGTAGGTATTTACCTCCGGCCAGTAGGAAGATTTATATGCATGAAGAATCATCTTCGAATTTCTCTTCAGATAATTCATTGTAGCCAGAAAGCCGCCTCCCCAGGTTTCAAAGGTTCTGTTATGAGCAATTTCTGCCGACAATTCCTCAAAAAATATGCACCTAAAAACGTCCAGAATATCGGTAAAGTGGTTATAAAAAGTCTGCCTGTTTACACCGCAGTGTTCACAAATTGCCGTCACAGTAAGTTTGTCTATAGTTTTCCTGCTTGCTAATTGTTTAAAGGAATCAATTATTGCAGCTTTTGCGTTATGTTTCATAAACTTCTCCTCTAATATAAAATCATAAACTAATAATTCTACACTGCTGAGATAATTCCTTCAAATCACCGAAACACCAATTTCTGCTGCTCCGTCACCTGGTCTGCTTTAAAACCATGAACAAATAGAATTTGGCAGCCTTGTCTCTGCCCGGAGTTGTTATCGAGTCTATAAATTCCATGGATTAGGTAAGAGTAATAGGGCAAAATATAATTGGAAATATATCATTATTCAAATGAGGTGATTATAATGGAACCCATGAGTAAATTCGAATTTTTCCCCAGGTTTGCTTCTCTTGAAGTTTTCAATGACATTAGGAGCGATAATAAAGTCCTGAACGCCTTGACTGAAGATATGGATGAAGTTTGTTTAGGACATAGACAGGTTGGTAATAGAAGCTATCACATATTTTTCTTAAAGCATAAAAAGGAGTTCTGCGTTTACTACCATGGCGGCGGTACTGATGCCATGCATTGTTCCAAAGTACTGGATGAGGTTATTGAATACATTAACAATTTAAATCCGGAAAATCCTAACGACTAGGATTTTAACCTATTTATCAAAAAAGAGCCACTGCATAATTAATAAAGATACATTATGCAATAGCTCTTTCTATTTATTACTTAATGGATTGTTATATTCATATTATAGGGAGAAGCCAATTCCTGTCTATTTTGAGAAGCCACGCCTTGTTTTATATACAGAGACACAGACCCGCTGTCTGCAAGGTAGTACTTAGGGCGCAGTGTCAGGGTTTCGTCATCGCTGCCGAATTCAAAGTGCAGAGGTATGGTATTCCCTTTCCCATCTACAAGGTAAATATCGTCATTCCAGTTCTGCGGAGCCTCCACCGGCGAGGAAAATTTTATCCTCAGGCTGAAGGAGCGGGTACGGTCAACAGAGGCCTCAGGCAGGGAAATTGCATCTTCACTTTTGAAGTGTGCAGGATCAAAGGGCAGCAGGCTTATGGGCTTTTTGTCCTTTCCGTCGCCATCTTTTCCATAATAAAGTAGAGTTCCCGAAAGCTCCAGATAAAGAAGCGGTTCCTTTCCTTCCATCAGCTCGGGCTTTTGACCGGGAATCAGTTTGTACAGGAACTCGTCGCTGCAGTTGATGAAATACAGGGCACCGTTGAAGAAAAACATCTTATTAGGATATATTCCCTCTGCCAGAGTAGTGCGGCCGGTACAGTCCAGATTCATACCCTCGATGCCGTTATCTCCACAGAAATATACCTTGCCACCATCTATATCAAAAGCATAACTATTGCCAATTCTGTAATACTCACTGAAGGCCGTGTCCGTACAAGCCGGCGGCTTGTCAGGATTATCCTTTGGAACTCCCAGTATTATGCCGCTTGAATCTACTCCTGAATCTTTTAAGGACTGCAGCCTCGTCTTGTCGTCCATCAGGATATAAGTCAGATTGTTCCACGTACTCCCGCTGTTGCCCGCTCCCCAGGTAACATCGGTGTTGTACAATTTGCCTCCCAGCTTTACAATATCCCAGGCATGTGCCTGAGAGTCTATCATATCTGCACTTATACCCAGCTTGTTTAATGTGTATTGCATTAAATTGGCATATCCCCAGCATATTCCCTCACCCTTGGCTATAACACTATAGGGTGTC
>JAUZPH010000508.1 GCA_030706065.1 Bacillota bacterium
AGCATTTCCTTTCTCCTGTCGCCAAAGCCCGGAGCCTTGACTCCAACACAGGTGAAAGTTCCTCTCAGCTTGTTAACTACTAGGGTAGCCATAGCTTCGCCTTCAACATCTTCAGCAATTATAAGCAGCTTTCTGCCCTGCTGAACTACCTGCTCAAGTATTGGCAGTATCTCCTGAATGTTGGAAATCTTTTTATCAGTTATAAGTATATATGGGTTGTCAAGAACAGCCTCCATCTTATCCGTATCGGTAACCATGTATGCACTTACATAGCCTCTGTCAAACTGCATACCTTCAACAACGTCCAGTTCGGTTCCCATGGATTTTGATTCTTCTACGGTAATTACGCCTTCGTTGCCTACTTTCTCCATAGCATCGGAGATAAGGGTTCCTATCTCTTCATCGCCGGCAGAAATAGCGGCAACTCTTGCTATGTCTTCTTTTCCTTCCACAGGCCTTGATATCTTCTTTATTTCTTCCACAGCCTTGTCAACTGCCAGTCTTATACCGTTTCTTATAAGCATTGGGTTTGCACCGGCTGTAACATTCTTCAAGCCTTCTCTTATTATTGCCTGAGCCAGTAATGTAGCTGTTGTTGTTCCGTCTCCGGCAACATCATTAGTCTTTGTTGCAACTTCCTTTACAAGCTGAGCTCCCATGTTTTCATAGGGATCCTCAAGCTCTATTTCCCTTGCTATAGTAACTCCATCGTTTGTAATCAGTGGAGATCCGAATTTCTTGTCAAGAACTACGTTCCTTCCCTTTGGTCCAAGTGTAACTTTTACTGTATCCGCAAGGATGTCAACGCCTTTCTGCATCTTTCTTCTTGCTTCTTCACCTAAAATTATGCTCTTAGCCATATCTATTCCCTCCTATACTTCATTAAATTATTCAACTACTGCCAGGATATCGTCCTGCTTTACTATGGTGTATTCTTCTCCACCAAGCTTAACTTCTGTACCGGAATACTTGGAAATTATAACCTTATCCCCGGCTTTAACTTCCATCTTAACTTCCTTGCCGTCAACTATTCCGCCAGGACCTACAGCTACAACCTCAGCCTCCTGTGGTTTTTCCTTTGCTGTGCCAGGGAGAACTATACCGCTTTTTGTGGTCTCCTCTGCTTCCAATTTCCTCAGTACAACTCTGTCACCAAGTGGTCTAATACTCATTTAAACCCCTCCTTAATGTATTTATATTGAAATTTTACAAACCATTTTTGTTAGCACTCAGCACAATTGAGTGCTAATACAATTATTATAATAATTAAACTCCTATATATTTTCAAATACTATATATACAAAAATTAGTAGCAATAATTTTGAATTGCTTCGATTATCTATAATAAGCTTCCATTTGTACATTATTTCTATTATTTTCTTTTTTATACTCGCTGTTCCTGATTCAATATCAATGTATACAAGCTTTGAAAGCATCATAGTATACTATAACGGTACTTTTACTCTGCTGAATAAACCTTCAGAGTATTATTACAAATTCTGTATTTACATTAATTAACCTTGTGCAAGCCCCTTTGTTTAATATACAATATAGATAAAGGGTTTTCCAAACGAAGCTTAACTTATACATGCTTCAAAATACTGAATCTTCAACAGTTTTTGAACATGTATAAGTTAATATCCAAGTTGAAAACCCTATATCCAACTTCAACTACAATTTTAACTTATCCAAAACCGGTTGAAGATTCCGGATTCGGACAAGTTAAGATTAAGTTTTCGTAAAGGATATCTATATTATCAACATAAGAATTTTCGGAGGTAAGATTATGTACACAATGTCAGCCGGTTATAAGAAAAAGTCCCGCAGTTTTGACATCATTTCCATCATTACTGCAATATCCATAGCCCTGTGTTTGATATCCCTTTCGGTTAAGATAGTTATTAATGCCAACTACTTATACTACTACGACATTGATCATCTCAATATCGTGGAAACAGCCGGGATGAGTAAATCCGTTATAAAGGAAAACTATGACCTTCTTATGAAGTACATGAACAATAATAATGTTACGGAATTAAGCCTGCCGGATTTTCCCATGTCCCCTCAGGGAAAGGAACATTTCGCCGAAGTGAAAGTTCTGTTTAACGACATCACATATTTGTTTTACGGTACATTAGCATTAAGCACACTTGGTATCATTGCGTCCATCGTCAAAAAAAAGGCAAAAGTTTTCAAAGCATCATCCATAATAATGATCCTTATTCCGATTATCCTTGCCATACCTTTTGCAGTGGATTTTAACGGAGCCTTTACCGTTTTCCACAAGCTGGCCTTCAGCAATGATTTCTGGGAGTTTGACCCCGCCTCGGATCCAATTATCAATGCACTCCCGGAAAACTACTTCATGCACTGTGCCGTAGGAATACTGCTGCTTGTAACCCTGTTCAGCATTCTTTCCTATTTGGTATCCAGAATTTTAAAAAAGCGCTTTAGCAGGTCAGCCTACTAAAATATAAAGGGAGTTATTTATTATCTTCAATAAATTTTTTCCCTTTAATACTTCCAAAAACGAATATCAATACCATGGATGCGGCAATAAACAGAAGTGTCAGTTTGTTGCCGCTGTATATTCCATAGCCAAAACTCGTGGATATGACTATGCCCGGCAGCCTAGCCAGCATAGAAGCTGCCAGGAAGTCACATATTTTCATATCCGTTATGCCGGCAATGTACGCTACTGCATCCTTCGGCAGGCCCGGAATAAAATAGATAAAGAAGACAATAATCAGAGCTTTTCTCCTTTTTCTCATCCCTCCTTCATCTTTGGAATTCAATAGCGACTTGAAGAAGGTTAAATTTCTTTTGGATATTATCCTTTCCAGAAAAGGCCTTCCCAGCTTCCGCGCAATCCAAAATACCAGCATGCTTCCCAGGGCTATTCCGATTCCGGAAAGTACGGAACCAAACCCTACACCATAGATGTAGCCTCCCGCCGCTTGAAGAAACTCCCCAGGCACAAAGAAGACTACAACCTGCAGAACCATCATCAGGATGAATACCACTATTCCTGCCTTCCCAAAGCCTGATATCACTTCCTTCAGAGTCTCTGCACTCATCAGGGCATACCCGTAATCTCTTATAAAAAGGTATCCTAACGACAGCAGTGCGCCTGAAACCAAACCTGCCAGCATCTCATACCTGTAATACATTATGCCGCCAAAGAGGCTCGTTATATTATCATTTCTACCACTTTCATTGCTATTTTCCATAATTTTCCCACCCAACTCATAATATGACTATATTATTCCACCAC
>JAUZPH010000509.1 GCA_030706065.1 Bacillota bacterium
CCTGCCAGGCTGACGAGCTGGGCCATCCTGAGAGGCCCTAACATAAGGCTGTCTGTTCTGAGGCCTTCTATGAAAAATCTTCCGATGGAATAAAGGCCAACGTAGCTGAAAATAACAAGCCCCTTCCTTTTACTCTTCTTAAGAAGCAGTAAAAGTAGCCCGCAAACAAGTAAATCCCAAAGGGATTCATATAAAAATGTAGGATGGTAGTAAGTTCCGTCAATATACATACCTTTTTGAATAAAATTAGGGAAGTGGCTGATGAATTCCCTGGTTACCGGTCCGCCGTGAGCTTCACCATTAAAAAAGTTTCCCCACCGCCCCATGGCCTGGGCCAGTATTATGGAAGGAGCGGCTACGTCCGCCATGCTTATAAAGTCGTATTTTTTACGTCTCGTAAATAAATATGCCGCTGTCAGGGACAGTATTATCCCACCGTGGATTGCGAGCCCCCCATTTCTTATATTAAAGACCTGAATAAGGTCACCTCTATATTCGCCAAAGTTAAATATTACATAATATAATCTGGCTCCGATTACACCAAAAGGAATTGCTATAAGTGCTGTATCAAGAAAATTGTCATAGTTGACGTCCCGCAATTTGCTGGTGAAGGATGCCAGTATTCCCGCAGCAAGCATTCCAAGGGCAATCAAAAGGCCGTACCATCTTATTTCAAAACCAAGTATTGTAAAGGCTATTGGATTCATATTTCTTCCTCCGTTGTTCATTATTCTATGGATGGATATTTATATTGTTAGCATAATACTCATATTATAATAAACCATTATGGAGAAGAAATGAAGATTTCTTTATAAAATTAACATAAAAATATGATAAAATATAAATGATTTTTAAGCTGTGTGACTTCAAGCCTTGACAGATTCACCTGTAAAATAATAAAGATGTATAATGGAGATGAAATTATGCCGGGTACTGAGAGAAAAAGTATATTGCTCGTAGATGATGAGAAAAAAATTGTAGATGTGATAGAATCCTACCTGATTAAGGAGGGTTTTGAGGTGCATACCTGCTTTAACGGGAAAGATGCACTGGAGATATTTGAGGAAAGAACCCATTCTCTTGTAATCCTTGACTTGATGCTGCCGGATATGAGCGGTGAGAAAATCTGCCAGCATATACGTAAAAAATCCAGGGTTCCGATAATAATGCTTACAGCTAAATCCGATGAGGGCAGCATTCTAAACGGCTTTAGAATAGGAAGCGACGATTATATCAACAAGCCCTTCAGCCCGAGACAGCTGGTAGCAAGGGTATGGGCGCTGCTCAGAAGGTCGGAGGATGACCTGAGGCTGTTATCTAACTTTTATTCCTTCAATGAAGGTGAACTTGTAGTTGATGACATAAGCCATGAAGTAAAGAAACAGGGGGTTTTGGTGAACCTCACAAATTCTGAGTACAAGATACTTATAAGCATGATTAAATACCCCAAGAAGGCCTTTTCAAGAGAAGAACTGGTATCCAGGGCTCTTGGGGATGATTATGAAGGCATTGACAGAGTAATAGACACCCACGTGAAGAATTTGAGGCAGAAGATAGAAACCAATCCCAAGGAACCACGGTATATCCTTACGGTCCATGGCCTTGGATACAAGTTTGGCGGTGAATAGTTTGATAAAAAGCTTAAGGGGAAGACTGATTATTTCATACGTACTGATAGCCGCATTGAGTATAGCTTTGATAAGTATATTGAGTAACAAGCTTTTGGAGAAACAGTTCAATGATTATGTTATCAAGGCGCAGCAGCAGGAGAGTGAGGATATACAAAGATCTATCAGAGACCAGTATGCAGCAGATAAAAAATGGAATATGAGTGTACTGGAAAGAGTAGGGGTTGATGCTCTGGAAAATGGTTTCATTATAAAGGTAACGGATGCCTCCGGCAATATGCTTTGGGATGCCACCGAGCATAACAATGGAAAATGTGAGGCTATTATCAAGCATTATGCAGAGAATATGATGAGCCGTTATCCTCACTGGACAGGAGGTTACGTGCAGAATAATTATCCGATAAATGTGGATAATGCAACTGTAGGTACTGTTAATATAGGCTATTATGGACCTTTTTATTATACTGATCATGACCTGATTTTTTTAGGGACCTTGAACAAAATCTTTATGTCTGTAGCGGCATTTTCCCTGCTTTTGGCTGTTATTGCCGGCGTAATGATGGCCCATGGGCTCAGCAGGCCTATAGCAAAGGTTATAAAATCGGCTCAGGCTATTACCGGGGGGAATTACCGCAGCAGAATAACTGAAAAAAGCAGTACTGCCGAGATGAAGATGCTTATCCATGCAATAAATGATATGGCCTACTCCCTGGAAAGCCAGGAACTATTAAGAAAAAGACTTACAGCTGACGTAGCTCATGAACTAAGAACGCCTCTCGCTACACTGCAGAGCCATATGGAGGCTATGATAGATGGAGTTTGGGAGCCTACTGCAGACAGGATAAAAAGCTGCCATGAAGAGGTTGTACGTATCAACAGGCTCGTTGGGGGCCTGGAAAAGCTTGCCCAGTATGAGAGTGAAAATTTGAATATAACAAAAAGTTCTTTTGATTTGGGTGAATTGATACGGGGCATCCTTCTGAATTTCGAAATACAATTCTTAAACAAGAACATAGAAGTGAGTTATAATTGCAAACCTGCACCGATAAAGGCGGACAAGGACAAGCTGAGCCAGGTAATTATAAATCTTCTGTCAAATGCCTTGAAGTATACACCTGAAGGAGGGAAAGTAGAAATAGGCATCAAGCAGAACAACGGAACAAGTCTTTTCTGTGTAAAGGACAGCGGAATCGGAATATCGGAAGAAGACTTGCCGTATATCTTTGAAAGATTCTATAGAGTTGACAAATCCAGAAGCAGAGCCACCGGAGGATCAGGCATAGGCCTGACTATAACAAAGTCCATCGTAGAGGCTCACGGAGGCACCATCACAGTAAAAAGCCAGTTAGGCCAAGGGTCAACCTTTTATGTAGCCCTTCCGGCAAATTAGGAGTTGTTGCATAATGAAATAGGTTCATTATGCAACAGCCGATTTTTTTAATTTGATGCAAGTATGAACCTTTCAATGACCTGTGCAACTCCGTCTTCTTCATTTGATGCAGTGATATAATCCGCTGCCTCCTTGACCTGCGGAAAAGCGTTATCCATAGCCACACCCAGGCCTGCATACCTTATCATGTCAATATCATTGCCTGCATCTCCAATGGCAATAACTTCTTCACGTTTTATACCGAGCCTTTCACAG
>JAUZPH010000051.1 GCA_030706065.1 Bacillota bacterium
CAAGGTCTTTAAGAGAGTTTTGCTGTTCAGCTCAAATATTTTCAAATCTCCGTCATAGACCACCAGGTAATTTCCATAAGCTTTTGCTCGGATTCCTGATACAGTAAAATATTGTTCAAGTACCAGTCCTTCCTTTTTGTCACCCTTGACAGGCCTAAAGAAAAGTATGCCGGCCAGGGCTGCTGCTATTCCAAACGCCGCCAGCAGTATTATAACCCTCTTCATAAATAAAACACCCCACAGTATAGTAGCTGCGGAAATTTATTTCTTAATCAATCGCCTTCGAAAAATCGGTGGAGATTCGATATTTTCTCAGGCGAATACAGAAGGTTTAAATTTCCGCATCTGTATTAGCCAGGCAAATACTTCCTGACACACTATATATATGGGATGGATTTTAAATTTATTATATTTAATTTTATACCGCCTTCTACAGCAACCAACCTTTTAATCTCCCCTTGAAGTTCTTCACATATAGCCTGACCTCCTCATATTTTGACAATGCAGTATTCATGTCTTCCTCAGAGGGTTCAATATCTCCATACTTGACGTTGTTATATATATTTGTAATCCCTTCAATTGATATTTTCAGTTCTCCCCCAATACGTGAGGCATAGACTGCAGGTGTTTCATGAAGCTTTTTGCCCATGTTAACTCTGCCAAGCATAGCTTCCATACGTCTCAATATTTCTTCCAGCGCACCTCGCTTCGGCATTCTTGAAAGCCTTCTCTTCCAGAATTTCCTTTTCATATTGAAAAATATGTAGAATCCGAGAAAAAGGGAAACAAAAATCAAAGGTACAAACAATATCCTTAAATACATCGGAATCCTGTTGTACAGCAGTGCTATTCTGTTTGTGAAAAAACCAATTCCTTTGAAGGCATCGTTAAAATAGCCTGTAAGACTATCCTTCGGTACTTCCAAGTTTGAGGTAGGCTCAAATATTCTCCAGCCGAAGCCTGATATATAAATTTCCGGAAAGGCGTGGGCATCACTTTCCCGAATGATATATTTACCGCTTGCAGCATCTTTTTCATCTGCAACAAAACCCTCCACATATCTGGCAGGAAGCCCGGCAGCCCTGGCCAGTATTACCATTGCAGAAGCAAATTGGACACAGCCTCCCTGTTTTTCCTCGAAGATGAAATAATCATTACAATCCCTGCCCTCCGGTGCCTTTTCCGCATACAGGTCATACTTGAAATCCGTGGAATGAAAATAGTCTTCTATGGCAGCAGCCTTGTCATAATCCGAGGACTTTCCAGCAGTCAGTTTCTCTGCCAGGTCGTATACCCTCTTTGGCAGATTATCCGGAAGTTCTGTAAAATTTCCTTTTGCCTCCTCCATCTCCGCTTTTTCATATCTCAGCACTGATTTTTCCTGTTCTGTCAGTGTAAAACCCTTATCGCCGGCATGGCCGGAAGAATACGACAACAAGGTATTTTCTATAAACTCATATTTCTCACTGTTCATGGATTGAACATACCTGGCTTGTCTGGAGGCTGGTACCAGGCTCTGGGATATATATTGTATCCTGTAGCTTTCATTGCTTCCTGGAGATTTCTGGCTTCCCAGATATGTCGAATCCAGCCTATCCATGTAAACAAGGCCGTTACTTTCCCCTCTGATACTCATAATGCCAGGAGTGTTCAAATAGGATTGTACGGCATAGTCCTTCGCTGTTACATAGGCATATTTCTTTTCCTGATAGAAGGATGGTGCTTTAAGAATGCTGTCTATATCTGCGGCTTTACTGTCCAAAACTCCTGAATTGCTTGCCCTTTCCAACAGAGGTAGAAGAGCAAACAATTTCATCTGTCTTGTTGACTGGCTCTCAACAGTATAACCATTTTCCAGTTCCCTGTTTCCTATGTACCAGCGGTTGCTGTCGTACTTATCCCAGGTCTGAACTCTGAAGTAAAGAGGTTCCTCAGCCTGCACCTCGTATATTACCCTGTCGCTGACAGGAAGCTGTACATCGTTAATATTTGCCGTTCTTCTCAATTTCATGGGATTGAACAGGCTCGATTCCTTGTTCTCCCCCAGAAGACTATCTTTGGCACTGTCATTTACCGGCTTAAGTATGCAGCTGAGAACCGTATCCAGGGAGCTCATTCTTGGCAGTCTTTCCGGTTTGGGCAGTATGACTGCAGCCAGCAGAATTATACCCACAAAAGCCGTAACAGCTCCAAGGTACCAGCCATACCCCTCTTTCCTGCAGGAGCCCCCGGTTCCCTCTCCTTTCCCCACTCTCTCTACATACATAAAAAAGAAAAGTATCAAAAACAGTATAAAAAATAAATTTATCTCCATTTTTGTATTGATGGTTTGAAGCAGTAAAGGAACTATGGAGATTAGGAACAAAACTGTAAGCCTGAAAATCACTTGTGAAAAATAATATACCGTCGAAGCAAAAAAATAGCCAAGCAGCAGCAGGGTTGCCAGTGAATATCCCGCAAAGAACCTGCTGTCCGGGCCCGTACTCTTGAACCAGTCCAGATAGCTGCTTGAATATACTTCATCGGATATCATTATAATTACGAAAACCAGGAACATGAAAAGAACCGTTCCAAATAAAAACCTGGTATTGCCTTTTTTCCCGGCATCCTTCTCCTTGTCGAACCACAGAAAAAAGAAGGTATTCAGAAGCATGATGGATATGATGGCCGCCACCGGTGGGATTCTCATCAGGGAACTCATAGTCCAGTACGTACAGTTAACTGAGAAAAGCAGGGGTACAATTTGAAATTTTAGGTTTGAAATATACTTTTTCATAAAAATGTACCTCCTTAAAAGTCATATTTTGCAAGTCTGGCTTTAGAACCTTGGAAGATTCAACAACCTCTTCCGAAGGCATCTGTGATATCCATTCCGGGCTTGACCGTCCAGAGATTACCGGGAGAGCAAATTTCGCTCCCTCTCTCCTCGTGAGCAAAATCTCCCGCTGCAAAAACTATGTTTGTTCCTATGCCGTATTTTGAACATTTATTTATGTATTCATTCAGTATTTCATCCAGGCTGGCGGTGAAAATAATGACCTCTCCAGCATTTATACCGGAATCTCTCCCCCAATTTTTAAGAAGATTGCCCATGGGTATTCTCTCCAGGGAATTCCCGACTGAGGCATCGATAAACTCATAGGAGGCCAGTTGATGCTGCAGTTCAACCAGTTCACTGATGCTCCTGACCTCCTTTTCATGCCACTCCCCCTGCTGAAAAAAGCAAACCTCTGTACTTCTGCCTGTATTCAGGACAGTATTGGCTATGGACAGCATGGCTTCCAGCAGCTTTTCCTGAACAAGATCTGCTTCCTTCCCTTCAGAGGCTTCCCCTTCATTATTCAAATCAAAGAATATCCTTGAAATAAGACCTGCTTTTTCTTTTTTCGCATTTTCAGCTGATTTGGCCAGCGGATCCAGTACAAGATATTTTTTTCTCAAAGCAGCGCCTTGATCCTTTCTGATCATGAAAATATCCCTTTTAGCTGATAGTTTCCAGTGAATCTTGTTTAAAGGGTCTCCGGCGGCATACTCTCTGTATTCATATCCCGGCTCGCCGGATAAATTTACGGTAGAAAGGGTGTCCTCCCGGTTTTCCTCCGATCCCGGGTTTGCCGCGGTACTTAACAAAATTCTACTGTCGGCTTTTATGTAATATATCCTGGGTGCTACAGTGAGCAGCTTTAAATTCTCGCAGTTATCACCTGACTTTAAAATTGAAAGCCTCAGTATACCCATATATCCCCTGAGTTTCACCCTTTCAACTCCAATAGACACTACACCTCTGCATCGGGCAGTATAGCTTATTGTAATGGTTCTGTTCCCCCTGGGCGCCAAGGCCACCCCGATGCCCGGCCCCTCTGAAAGAGTGAGATTTGAAGGTGCTGCAAAGGTTATATCCACAAAAGGCACAGGTATATAGGCTCTGTTTCTCATATACACTTCCACCTGTACCACACCGTCTTTTTCTACTTCTACCCTGGGTATCCGCACCGATATGTCTATCTTCTTTCTTACCAGGAGGGTAAGTACTGCGGATACCGGCGGGGCAGTCAGGAACATATAGAGCATAAGCATACCGGCTGGGCCTCCTATAAGATAGGAGTATAAAAAAATTAAAATTCCGATAGAAATTAAAGTTGTAATACCTCTCATTCCCTTCATCTTTTATGGTTATTGCCCGAAAAAGCTAAAAGGCAGGAACCCTGACCTTTGTAAGTACCTCCCTTATCATGTCCTCAGCATTAACATTTCTTATCTTTGCGCCGGTGCCAAGAATGAGGCGGTGGGCTAAAACCGGTACTGCCATTTCCTGAATATCATCGGGGAGGACAAATTCTCTGCCTCTTATGAATGCCCAGGCTTTGGAGGCCTTCAGGAGACTTAAACTCCCTCTGGGGCTTACCCCCAGCACTATATCCTGATGCGCCCTAGTGGCCTCCACCAGGCTGATAATGTATTCCTTAAGGCAATCCTGAACTGACACTGTCCTTGCCTTTTTCTGAAGCTCTATAAGTACCTCCAAATCTGCCACTGCCTTTAACTCAGTCAATGGGCTGCCGCTCTCAAACCTGTCTAAAATCAGCTTTTCCTGCTGGCCGGTGGGATAACCTATGGATAACCTTAAAAAAAATCTGTCCATCTGGGCCTCGGGCAGGACATATGTACCATAGCTTTCAATGGGGTTTTGCGTAGCAAGTACCATGAAGGGCCGCGGAAGCGGATAGGTCTTCCCATCTATACTAACCTGAAATTCCTCCATAATCTCCAGAAGGCTGGATTGAGTTTTTGAGGAAGCCCTGTTGATTTCATCTGCCAGAAGGAAGTTGCACATGGCTGTTCCTTCCTTATATTCGAACAACCGGGTGGCCGGATTGAACATGGAAAAGCCCATTATATCTGAAGGCATTACATCCGGTGTAAATTGTATTCTGTGAAAGATTCCTTTTACGGAACCGGCCAGAGTTGCTACAATCTGAGTTTTCCCCACCCCGGGAACATCCTCTATAAGAACGTGTCCGTCATTAAGCAGAGCCACCAATATTTTTTCCAGTACCCCTCGTTTCCCTACAATCACTTTCTCCATATTATCCAATATACTATCAATCATTTTATCCATTTTCCTGCTCCTCATAACAGATGTGCAGCTTTACATCAAAAAATAAAGCCGCATATCCTTAATAACACTTTAAAGCCGTTTATTCCCTGTCAAACCTATACCATACTATAATAACATATTATGTAATTTTATTAAAGTTATAACATGTCCCTTAAATCTCTCTATATAAAGTAGTGAAAATACAAATGCACTGAACCGTTTCATAAATCCGTAAAGGTTGGATTTTCTGAGAGAGTTCAGTGCAAAGATTTTCTGCATCTGCCTATTTTATATCGGACCAATATTTCTTTATAAATTCATCCCTGCCGGAAACTTTTCTGTCCTCCTTGTAATGGATGGGGCTCTTTATATAATAGTCCTGATGATAAGTCTCTGCGGGATAAAATTCTCCAAGAGGAAGTATCTCCGTAACTACTGGCCTTGGAAACCTTCCGCTTGTCTCCAGCTCTTGCCTGGATTTCAGAGCTTTTGCCTTCTGCTCCTCACCGGCATAGAATACTGCTGACCGGTAGGAGCTTCCCCTGTCCTGAAACTGGCCTCCGTCGTCCATTGGATCAATCTGCCTCCAGAATACCTGAAGCATCCTTTCGTAGCTTACCACCGTGGGGTCAAAGGCTATCTGAACAGCCTCATAGTGGCCAGTTACCTGCGCCTTCACCTCTTCATATTTAGGGTTTGCCACATGCCCCCCGGTATAGCCGCTCCTTGTATCCAATACCCCCTCCAGCTTTTTAAAGGGTTCCACCATGCACCAGAAGCATCCGCCGGCAAAGGTGGCTATTTCAATATTATTATAATCCATAAGTATCATCTCCTGTTGTTCATTGAATTACTTGGTCAGGTTTTCTATTACCTCTCTTGTGTACCCGAACATATTCTCATACTGCCTGGTTTCAGCCTCAAAGGGCTTGTAATCAATGGAAGCATCCAGCGACTCCTTTATATCCTTCATATCTATCTCAGCCTTGAATACATAGGTTGCATTCCCGATGAACTGTACATAATACTTCCCGTCTTCCTTCCTGTTTACAATACACCTTATCATACCGCCGTCATTGAAGATATTGATTTCCCTGCCAAGAGGGCATTTTCCGGCCATACAGGCAACCACGGTGGAAGCGGTCATTCCGGTACCGCAGGCCTTTGTCAGCCCAACCCCTCTTTCATAGGTTTTGACATATAGGTTCTGCTCGTCAATAACTTTGACAAAATTCACATTCACTCCCTTTGGAAGTAGAGAGGTCGTACTGTTTGCCTTTGTACCAACGCTTACCAGCTGCTCCTCGTTTATCTCTTCAACAACTGCCACAAGATGAGGGTTTGTTACGCTCACTGCACTGAAGTCGAGTACCGGTGACAGCTCCTCAAGCTTTCCGAAGAAAAGCCTATCTTCGGGGTAATTGAGGGGCAGGTCGGAAACTCCAAAGGTAAGGGACTCTATTATTATCTCTATGGTATTTACACCCTCATACAGCTCTTCTGCTTTTTTAACTTCATATTGAGCCTTCATGGTCTCTATGGTTACAACATTCCTGTTCAGCTTCTCCAGCACATAACGCCCTACACATCGGAGCCCATTGCCGCACATCTCGGGCTCGGAGCCGTCCGCATTGAATATTCTCATCCTGCCGTCACAACATCTGCTGGCCAGCACGAACAATATGCCGTCTGCTCCTACAGCCTTTTCTCTGTCACAGAGAGCTGCTGCTATATTTTTCCGCTCTTCCTCAGTGAAGCTGTAATTGCCCGCCATTTCGTCTATAAGTATAAAATCATTACCGGAACCGTGGCACTTTAGAACTTTCAAAGTCATGGCATTACACCCTTTCCCATTTATTTCACCTAAAGACCATTATAGCATGAAAAGTGTACAATTTTCCAATCATTTAAACCATATTTTAATCACAAAAAGCACCCATGTAAGGTGCTCTTTCTATTTCTTCTCATATATATAAAGCTTGCCGTTCCTGGGTTTAAAGAAGAATGGCCCCTTAAAGCCCTTCCTCCGCAGTATCCGCTCGATTTCATACATGGTTCCGGCATGGCTTACAATCAGAATATTCTCTGCGCTGTCCATGAAAATCGTATCCATAATTTCGTTAATCCTTTGAGAAGTCCTGGATTTTCCCTCAGGATTGACCGGTCGGTTCAAGCTCCAGACAAGCCTATTCAGGATTGCCCAAAGGTTGTAGGGAAGAAAAAACTTGAATTTAAAGGCGGCGGCTGAGGGAATCTCCCGGAGCTTATCCGTCGGTATGATATCTCCATGATATATGGTCCGCGCAGTTTTCATTGCCCTCGGCAGTATACTGCAGTAGCACTTATCCCAATCCTTATCTATGACGACCTCATTGGGAATAACATCTGCGAAATCATAATCGTGGCTGTATTTGTTGTAGCCCTCCGAAGTCATAAACCGGTTCTTTTTGATATCAACTCTGAAATGTCTAACCAGGCCAATTCTCATGATATCCCCCCTAAAATAACTTTCCAACTTCCTTAACTATGAATAATTTTACCCTGTACTCAAGAGTTTTATTCAGCGGCATACTCCAATCATCGGGTATTATGCATATTGATGCTGCTCAATTAGCCCGGGAATCCCTTAGAATATTATTATATCCGGTTAGCTTATCCAATATCTTTACCCTTATTGCTTCCAGAATATCTCCTTTCACCGTGGAGGAAAAGGACTCATCACAGAATATATGGAGGCACTGCCGTATATCACTTACTGCATATATATGAAATAAACCCTGCTCAACAGCCTTAACCACCTTGTCCTTCAATATCAGGTCCTCTTTATTTGTCACAGGTATGATTACACCATGGGAGCCGTCCAAGCCAAACTCGGAGCATATATCGAAATAGCCTTCGATTTTATCATTGACTCCGCCGATAGGTTGTATTTCTCCTCTTTGATTCACCGATCCTGTTATGGCCAGGCTTTGCTTCAGCGGTATCTCCGATAGGCTTGAAAGGAGTGCCAGCAGTTCCGCTGCCGATGCACTGTCACCCTCGATTCCTGAATAAAGCTGCTCAAAGACGATACTGGCATTAAAGCTTATGGGAATATGCTGGCCTACCAGCTGCCCGACAAAACCGGAAAGTATCATAATTCCCTTGCTGTGAATACTTCCGCTCATCTGTGCTTCTCTCTCGATATTGATAATACCCTCCCGGCCGGCATAGGTGGATACCGTAATCTTATGCTGCTGCCCAATAATGCAGTCACCATAATCTACCACCGAAAGTCCGTTTATCTGCCCTACCTCACAGCCCTTCAGGTTGATAATATATCTCCTGCTTTTATACATATCCAGTACCTTTTTCCTTATGAGGCTGTGCATCTCCTCGTCTTCCTCCAGGGCCCTGCTGACATGCACCTGATTTATATACTGAGACTTATCTACCTGTGCAAAATAGCTGGCCAGGTCAACTATTTTCAGCAGGCTGCTCATGGATGCGGTGAACCTGTTTTTATTTTCAACCAGCCTGCTGGAATATTGAAGGAGCTTTATTATACCGTCTCTGCTTATATGCAGCAGGTTGTTTTTTTTCACATAATTGCTGAAAAATCCTATGAGGCCTCGGATATTCTCTTCATCTCCCTCGATTTCACTGTCAAACTCAGCTTTAATCTTAAAAAATTTCCCAAAGTCCATATCGTACTGGAGCAGAAGAGAGTACAGCCTGTTGCTTCCCAGCATAATAATCTTTACCTTCAGAGGAATCTCCTCGGGATTCAAGGTGGAAATAGGCAGTATTTCAAGGTTATACTTGTAGTTTTCTATGGAGATGGTCTGGAGGTTTATGCTTCTCTTCAGTGTTTCCCAGGCCTGGGGATAGGATAAAAGCTGCTGGGCCTTGATTATCAGGAATCCTCCATTAGCCCTCTGTAGATAGCCAGGTTTTATGAGAGTAAAATCTGTAACCAGATTGCCGAGCTTATTTTCATATTCGATATTGCCAAAAAGCTGCCCCGGCTGTGCAGAATCCGCAAAGATTACCGGGGCACCCTTGTCCCGTTCATTGCTGACAATGACATTGACCTCGTATCTTCTCAGGAACATCTTCTCCGTATCCTTATTATCCTTATCATCCTCTTCAAAGAAATGTGAAATGTTTTGAATTATATCGTTCTTTAGGGCTGAAATATAACTTATAACCTTTTCATTGATACCGTACAAATACATGAATTCTTCTATTCTTGAAGCTATTATGCTTTCCGAAATCTTGTCGTCAAGGTGTTTCAGTTCTTCTTCCATCTTTTTATTCAGTGTCCTTGTCTGCTTTGCTATCTCACCGGAGGCATTTCTCAGTGCGGCTACGGAATTCTCAAGCTCCTCCTTCTCCTTGTCCTCCATCATCTCAAAGTCCTCCGCAGTCATTTCTTTATCGTCCTTCAGAGGAATAAAGACAAATTCTCCCGTGGAGGCTTGTTTAACATTGAAGCCAGACTTTTTTGCTTTACCACTTAACTCTCTGGTGAGGTTCAGCAGCTGCTTCTCATATCTGTCAACTATACCGTTCTTTTCATTGTCATAATTCTCGGAGTTAAAATATACAGGTACTTCCTTGGCAACGAATTTTATGAAAGTGCCCATATCCTCCTTGAACTTCACAGCAGTGCCGCAATTCAGAGATATCGCAGTGGGATTGTTGGGGTTCTCAAAGTTATACACATAGCACCAATCCTGGGGAGAGGGCCTGTCTTTGGCAAATTCCTCAATCTTCCTCACTATATACCCTGTTTTTCCGGTTCCTGTCTTTCCTGAAATGAAAATATTGTATTCCTTGCTCTCCATATTCAGGCCAAGTTCAATGGAAGCTGCAGCCCTTTTCTGTCCGATAACCCTGTCATAGGGTTCTATATCCTCAGTGGAGCAAAAATGCGGCAGATTTTTTATTTCCATTCTTAAATCTGCCGCCATAATTTCCATGGTGTTTTCCATAACTGTCACCTCCGGCAATAAATTGAGTAGTCTAATATTAATTTTATCATAAAATTGAACCATTATCCATTTCTATTATTACCTTCCAACCCATGCCTTACAAGGCTGAAGCCATGTGATAATGCCTCCAGCAGACTGTATATGGCTGCACTACAGTCTACTGGAGGCATATCATGAAGATACCACATTTTTATCTATTTAATAACCTGAATAGTTTAAATCAATTTTTAACCTACGTGTCATTTCCCTGGCCTTGTTTCATATTCAATTCCAAATTATGAAGTACAGCCTGTTTTTCCCTAATAGTATAGAAGAGGCTTTCGGTGTCGTAATAAGACCAGTTATAGAATACATCCTTCAACTCATCCAGCTCGTTTCTCAGCCTTTCCATAATCGTAAATTCATCACAAGGTTCCTCATTTATGCACATACATCCACCCCCTTAACCTATATATTCAATAGGATGGATTTTTATGCATACTTTATTGAGAATATTCTATAATAAATATTAAAAATGCTTTGAGATACCTTATTTTTTGATTCAAATCACATACTTGACTGTAGTATTAAGACATAATAAATACATAGAATATTCGTTTAAGGAGGTTATTAAATTGAAAATCGAAAAAATTGCAGAAAAGATGGTGTATTCGGATAAAAGTATTACCAAAAGAGTTCTTTTCCAGGAGGAACGGGTACTCAACTTTGTATTGAATCTACGTCCCGGGCAGAGTGTACCCCCGCATAACCATGAGCACAGCGATCTGTTAGTCTATGTTGTTATGGGACAGGGTGAGCTGACAGCGGATGAGAAAACCGTAGAAGTTGCCCATGGAGACGTAATCCACTGCGACGGCAAGGAAATGTTCAGCCTGAAAAATACAGGGGATATGGATATGTCCTGCTTTATCGTGCTGGCTCCAAATCCATCGGCAATCTACTCAAAGGAAATATAGCAGACAATATTTCAGAGTAAATGTTTTCATATCCACTTTTATCTTGCATGTGATATATTTCCGTGGTAAGATAAAGCCAAACCAAATAGTACACAGGGGGGCTGATGTTTTCGGCTGAGAGTAAGAATTGAATTCTTTGACCCTAAACCTGATCTGGGTAATGCCAGCGTAGGAAGTCGTTTATAATGTTGTAAATGTAAGCACAAATCTACGGGTTTGTGCTTTTTCTCGTAAAACCTGACTTCTTTGGCGGATTCACGTCACCTGTTCACTTTTGGCAAGATTATTGTAAAGGAGAAATCGATATGAACACCCGTAAGCTTACCTATTCAGCAATGCTCACCGCCATAGGTGTTGCCACAAGCAGCCTCATCTATATCCCGGTGGGCGCCTCAAAATGCTTTCCCGTACAGCATCTTATAAATGTCATAGGTGCTGTAACTCTCGGACCATTCTATGGGGTTGCCATGGCCTTCTGTATTTCCGCCATAAGAAATATACTTGGAACAGGAACTCTGCTGGCTTTTCCAGGGAGTATGATCGGTGCCCTGCTGGCAGGACTGATCTATAAATACACAAAAAATAACCTTCTCACTGTTTTAGGTGAGATTTTTGGCACAGGCGTTCTGGGCGCACTGCTGGCATACCCTGTGGCGGCATTTATTCTTGGTAAAAAAGCTGCCCTCTTCGCTTATATACTTCCATTCTCAATCAGTACCATAGGAGGCAGCCTGATAGCATATATTTTATTAACAGTGCTTAAAAAAACCAGGATTCTAAAATCAATCTAGAAATGGAGGTTAATATAAATGAAAAAAGTACTTACCGTAGCCGGTTCCGACTGCAGCGGCGGTGCAGGAATTCAAGCGGATTTAAAGAGCTTCAGCGCTCAGGGAGTCTACGGCATGAGCGTTATAACTGCCATCACCGCACAAAATACTCAGGGGGTTTTCGCAGTTCAGGATATAACCCCGGAGATTATTGGGCAGCAGATGGATGCAATTTTTACTGACATAGAAGTGGACGCCGTAAAAATCGGAATGGTTTCTCAGGCTGCAAGTATAGAGATCATCAGCGAAAAATTAAGACAGTACAAGCCTTCGAAGGTGGTATTGGACCCTGTTATGATATCCAAAAGCGGTTATTCACTGCTTCAACCTTCGGCGAAAAGCGCCCTGCTTGCAGAGCTTCTTCCGCTGGCCTATGTCATAACTCCAAATATACCGGAAGCAGAGGCCATATTGGAAGGAAAACTTGGAAAAGCCTTTAAAATTCAAAATGTTGAGGATATGACCAGAGCAGCAAAGGAAATAAGGGAACTTGGGCCTGAATTTGTGCTTGTAAAAGGAGGCCATCTGGAAGCTTCCGCAGTGGATGTACTCTTTGACGGGGAAACAGCAGTATACTTTAATGAAGACAGAGTGAATACGAAAAACACCCACGGTACCGGCTGCACCCTTTCCTCTGCCATAGCCGCCAACCTTGCTCTCGGGTATTCCGTTGTGGAGAGCATAAAGATATCCAAGGCTTATATAACGGATGCCATAAGACATTCTCTCGATATAGGCAAAGGTGTCGGCCCTACAAACCATTTTTATACTCTTTACAAAAGAGCTGGACTGAACTATGAATAACGAAAATCACTTTTATAAGTTGGAGGTTTATAAAAAAATGGATATTAAAGAAAAAATTGAGCTGCTCTTCGGCAGCGTACGAAATGCAAAGCCGCTGGTTCATCACATTACAAACTACGTGACGGTAAATGATTGTGCCAATATCGTCCTTGCCCTGGGCGGCTCACCGGGTCTGGCAGATGCCATAGACGAAGTAGAGGACATGGTTTACATAGCTTCTGCTCTTGTACTCAATATCGGCACCTTGAA
>JAUZPH010000510.1 GCA_030706065.1 Bacillota bacterium
CGAATATTATTGTTGATTTTGAAAATATCCACTCATCATACCGCCAAACCCCTGTTTAGTCCCTTGATTGGTTCCTGAACCCATCATTGCATTATGCATTTGAATCATACCGTTTTTGCCGATCCTCTGCATCATATTTGACATGCCTCCATAACCATTATCCTTCATAATGTCAATCATCTTCTGATAATCATCATCAGAGAGCCGTTTCATTATATCGCTCATTGCCTTATAATCACCATTTCTCATAGCATCAGCCATATTGCCAAAACCGTTCTTTTCCATGATGTCAGGCATGACGCTTAGGAAATTGGTTTCACTGGATTGAACAGCTGCAGCTCCCGATTTTGTATTTGAAAAGCAGCTGAAAACATTATCATTCTGTCCTTTTGCAAATGCAATGGTTGCAGACCCTATAGTAAGTACTGCTGCTGTTGTCAGTATTAAAACTTTTTTATTCATTATATTTTCCTCCCCTGATTCATTTATATGGTTTGATCTTTTAATCTAAATTTATTATAGTTCTGAATTGTGGAGGAATTATGGATTGAAATAAATTAACCAATCTCCACAATTCCTCCATAATTGCTCAATATAATATCAATGAGAACAGAATTACAGATGATGAAATCTAGATATTAATAATTCGCTCAGGCGATAATTTAAATTGTAAATTTCCGCATCTATAAAGGAGGGATTGCAAATGTTCGGCAGAGGTTGCTTTGGTGGATATGGATTTACCGGAAATGGACCAGTAAATTCCGGATTTACATACCTTGTCATTGGTTTAAGAATATTCATTGTGTTGGCGGTATTATTACTTATTTTGAGCCTCTTCAAGCATATTATTAAGAGTTCGAATGACGCTGCAAGAATATTAGATGAAAGATATGCCAAAGGTGATATTGGAGAAGAGGAATATTTCTCTAAGAAATCAAATATTGCCAAGAAATAATAGAGAGCGCCTGCTCCCTATTTTTTTATAACCAAATAAATTATAATAAACTAAAGCAAGCTGTTGAGAGGTGAAAATAATTATGGATAACCCATTTAAAATACTGGTAGTTGACGACGAGCAGAATATCCTTGATGTAGTCAGTGCATATCTAAAAAAAGAAGGCTTCCATGTAGTTACCGCAACTGATGGAGAAAAAGCTCTTAAAATATTTAAACAAGAAATAATTCATCTTATAGTTTTGGATCTTATGCTGCCTGAAATATCAGGAGAAGAGGTGTGCCGCAGAATAAGGTCCTCATCCGATATTCCAATACTTATGCTTACTGCAAAAGCGGATGAAGATGACAAAATCGAGGGAATATCCATTGGTGCTGATGATTATCTGACGAAGCCCTTCAGCACCAGGGAACTTGTTGTGCGAGTGAGAGCATTGCTAAGAAGATCCTATCGAGATACGGCTCCTCTTGCTGATATTCTTACCTTCAATAATGGAGACCTGGAAGTTGATATCAAAAAGATGACTGTTAAAAAACAAGGGAAAGTTGCGGTATTAACCGCCCATGAATTCAAAGTTTTAACAGTACTGCTGACGCACCCGGGGCAGTTATTCTCCCGGGAGCACTTGGTGGAAATAGCCTTTGGTATGGACTACGAGGGGTTTGACAGGACAATAGATACCTATATTAAAAACATTCGTCAGAAAATAGAAGATAACCCAAAGACCCCCGTCTATTTAACAACAATTTACGGAGCCGGTTATAAATTCACTCCAAACACAAATGGGGTATAACGAGGAATACAGGAGACGCAACAATTAATAATTGTTGCGTGCCCCAAAAGAATACAGAAGGGTCACAATTAATAATCGTTAAGTGCTCACAGATAATCAGGAGGGTAGAAATGAAAATATCACTGGTAAAGAAGCTGACCATAGGTTTTCTTCTGACTATTTTAGCTTCCATTCTTATAACAAGCCTTATATCAAATTATTCAGTTGGTACGGAATTTAAAAAGTATCTTGTTGATGAACATAAAGTAAAAGTGGATAATATTATTAAACTTGTAGAAGATCTGTACATCAGCAAAGGCAGCTTTTCAAACATAGATACCGATGAGATTCAAAGATATGCAGAAATGCAGGAGTTATATATTGAGATTAAAGATTCCGAGAATAAAACTATATACTCCTCCGGCAGCTCATACCTGCAGCATAACAGCATGATGCAGGATATGATGGGTCCAATGATGCACAATATTTACGGAATGAATATGGGTGAATACACAGAAAACAAATACCCTTTAGCTGCAGACGGCAAAAATGCAGGTAATATTACTATAGGCTACTTTGGTACATCCTATATGTCTTCCGGCTCAATAACCTTTATCAGAATACTGAATCAGTCTCTTGTTCTATCTGCTCTTGCCGCCCTGCTGTTTGGATTGATTGTGAGTATTATATTTTCAAGACAATTTTCCAAACCGCTGATAAAGATAACAGCCACAGCCAACCAAATGAGAGATGGCAATCTGAATGTCAGAGCCGATGTAAAAACAAATACCAAGGAAATCTATCAGCTTTCAAATTCCATAAATTATCTGGCTGATACTTTAAAAAGCCAGGAAATGCTGAGAAAAAGACTGTCTTCCGATATGGCCCACGAATTGAGGACGCCATTAACAACACTTAAGACACATATTGAAGCCTTTATGGATGGAGTTTGGGAACCAACTCCGGAAAGATTTGCAGTGTTTCATGAGGAAATTGAAAGATTGACAAAGATGGTGGACAATCTTCGTAATCTTGCCAAATTGGAAGAAGCGAATCTGAAACTAAATATAATAGAGCTTGACCTCAGTAGTGAGATTGAAAAAATAGTGGATACCTTTAAGCCTCTCTATCTTAAATCTGACTATCAGCTAAGAAGCAGTATCGTTCCTGATATAAGAGCATTTGTAGACAAGGATAAATTCAAGCAGATAATGGCCAACCTCTTGACAAATTCCTATAAGCATTTGAAATCCAACGGAGTTGTGGAAGTAGTGCTAATGAAGGAAAAACATAAACTCCTGATTAAGGTTATTGATAACGGCCTTGGTATTCCGGAAGAGGACCTGCCCCATATCTTTGAACGTTTTTATCGAAGTGATCTGTCCCGCAGTAAAGGCACAGGCGGATCCGGCATTGGGCTTACCATAACCAAGGCTTTCGTAGAGGCCCATGGCGGCAGGATATATGTGGAAAGCAAAGTTAATGAGGGAACAACCTTTATAATTGAACTTCCCGTTATGCATCCTTAGTCG
>JAUZPH010000511.1 GCA_030706065.1 Bacillota bacterium
ACCATAAATGACTCCCTTTCAGAGGTGGTTGCAGCCGACAGGGTGGAAATACTTTATGGAGAGGATTATATCAGCGAAGTACTTCTGGGACTCAAATTCAGAATCTCACCCTTTTCATTTTTTCAAACGAATTCCCTGGGTGCGGAAAGACTTTACTCAATAGTTAGGGACTTCATGGGAGACTCTGATGACAAGGTGGTTTTTGACCTCTACTGCGGTACCGGAACCATCGGACAGATAGCCGCTTCCAAGGCCAGCAGGGTCATCGGTATAGAGCTTATAGAAGAAGCAGTGGAAAGCGCAAGAGAAAATGCCGCACTTAACGGCCTTAAAAACTGTGAATTTATAGCGGGGGATATTGCCAAGGTAATCCAAAATATCAAAGAGACTCCGGAAATCATTATATTGGATCCTCCGAGAAGCGGAGTGCATCCTACAGCCCTTGAGTATGTTATACGATTTGGCGCTCCTACAATAATATATGTATCCTGCAACCCTAAAACCCTTGTAATGGATTTAAAGGTTTTAGGTGAGAGAGGTTATGAAATTAAAAAGGTAAAGGCTATGGATATGTTTCCGCAGACACCACATCTGGAGACAGTGGTACTGCTGCAGAAGAGATAGCCTCTAAAGAAAAGGTGATGTTATGAGTAACGAAACGGTAAAAGTTAAATGTATCGGCATGGATGAAGAGGGAAAAGGCATTATAAAGGTAAGAGGAAGAGAAGTTCATGTTCCATACCTCATTGAAGGGGAGACTGCCGTTGTTGAAGTGTCTCAGAAGAAAAACTTTGTGAGCGCAAGGGCGGTTAAGATTGAAGAAAAGTCAAAATACAGGGCGGCACCGAAGTGCCCGCATTTTTATCAGTGTGGAGGCTGCCAGCTTCAGCATATGTCCTACCAGGGCCAGTCTGAATTCAAACAGAATATAATCGAAAAGCTTATGAAGCGGTATCAGAAGATTAACCCTATTTTGACCATGGAAGATCCTTATCACTACCGTAATAAGATGCTTTCAACCATGGCCCATGACGAAAAGGGCAGGGTTGTCTCAGGAATTTACGAGGAATACAGCCACAAGGTAATTCCCATAGAAGAATGTGCCATTCAAGACCGGTGTGCTGATGAGATCATTGCTTCCGTACGGGAAATAATGAGGACCTATAAGATGAAGGCCTATGATGAGGATAGAGAACAGGGCTTTCTACGCCATGTTTTAATCAAGACAGGATTTGTAAGCGGCGAAATCATGGTTGTTCTTGTTGTGGCGTCGCCAATATTTCCGGGAAAGAATAACTTTGTGAGTACACTGCTGAAAAAACACCCTGAAATTACTACCATTGTGATGAATGTAAACAACCGCAAAACCAGTATGGTGCTGGGGGAAACGGAAAAAGTCCTATATGGAAAGGGTTATATTGAGGATACCTTGTGCGGATGCGTATTTCAAATTTCACCTAAGTCCTTCTACCAGATCAATCCAATTCAGACTGAAGTATTGTATGAGAAAGCAATAGAAATGGCAGGGCTTAAAGGATCAGAAACAGTGCTGGATGCCTACTGCGGCATAGGGACTATCTCCCTCATTGCAAGCAAAGGTGCAAAACATGTTATCGGGGTTGAGCTGAACAAGGACGCCGTGAAGGATGCAGTGAAAAATGCAAAGCGCAATAAGATCACCAATACAGAGTTTTACAATGAGGATGCAGGCCAATTTATGGTAAGGCTGGCTGAGGCAAGGCAGAAAATCGATACGGTATTTATGGATCCGCCAAGGGGCGGCAGTGATGAAAGGTTTTTAGCTTCACTGGTAAAGCTTGGCCCTAAAAAGGTAATATACATTTCCTGCAATCCGGTAACTCAGGAACGGGATCTTAAATTTTTGACTGCCAAAGGGTATAAAGTGGAAGAGATTCAGCCCGTGGACATGTTTCCGCAAACCTTCCATGTGGAGTGTATTGTTAAACTATCCAGGCAAATCAACGGTTAGAGGAAATCAAGATAGGAAATTTTGTATTTTTACTACTAATCTGCTACCAACGATATGGATTGGTAGCAGATTATTTTTCTGCGATTATATTCTCAAAAATATCAACAGTGTCATTCTTCATCTTCTGAGTGTCATGAGAATATGTATTCATGGTAGTAGCAATGTTACTGTGGCCGAGTCTCTTTTGAATGCTTTTAATATTTGCTCCTGCTTCTAGAAGCATGGTAGCATGGGTATGCCGCAATGAATGAAAGTTAAAGTCAATACCTAATTCATAATTTACTACTCGGCTTAAATACTTTAGGGAATCAGTAGTTATATTCTCACCATTCTCTCGAGTACAAACGAAGTCGGATTTTTTATAATGTTCACCGTATTTAAGTTTATTTTCATTCTGATATGTTTTTTGTTTTCTTAATACTGATATTAAGGTTTTACCAATAGTTATCGTGCGATTAGAACTCTTTGTCTTTGGGGTACCAAATTCATATATACCCTTACCTTTACTGATGAGTATCTTTTCAACTCTTAATGTTTTCTTATCCAGGTCAATGCAATCCCAAGTAAGTCCGCACACTTCTGCAGCTCTGAGGCCAGTGTTGAATGCAATTTGCAATGGTACATAGAAAGAACTGCCAAAGGGGAACCTCTCAATGATCCTGTTAAAGTCATCAAGGGAAATAATCTTTAAATCTTCCTCTTCTTTTTTATATTTGTTATCCTTTGGCAATTTAACGTATTGCATTGGATTTTCCTTTATGAACTGATATGGATATACAGCAGCCTTCAGAGCACCGGAAAGAACACCATGGAAATTGCTTAAACTTGACCTCGAAAAACCATTTAAATACTTCTTGTTAATAAAATCCTGGAGCATCCCAGGTGTTACTGCCTTCAGTTTATAAGTACCAAAGGCCGGCTTTATATGATTTTCAATTACTATCCTATAGTCCTGCTGCGTATTATACTTGCAATTAATCTCGACATAGTTTTTGAACCAATAGTCAAAATAATCACTTACGCTTACGTTACTGTCTGCCTTACTAACACCGGTGTTTTCAAACTCCTCTAGAGCCTTTCTGAGGGCCTTCTCAGCTTCAACCTTAGTCTTACCACCTTTACGGCATACTTTCTTGTATGCGCCATCTACCTTGCCGGTATTAAAGTAAAAATACCATTGATCACCACGTTTATATACTCCAGCCATTTTTATCACTTCTCCTTTTTCTATTTGATTTTATATGTGAATGGTAGATATTA
>JAUZPH010000512.1 GCA_030706065.1 Bacillota bacterium
ATTATGATTACCTTCCTGGGTTCCTCCCTGACAGTCTCTTCCATCCTTCTATGATCAACAAAGGAGTATACAGGCCTTTCAATTGTTTCATATTTTTTTAGTTTCCTTACCTGCTCTATGAGCAGTGCTGTATCAAAGGAATCAGGATGGTCATAATTAAGCCTGACCCGCTCTTCCATAGGCATATTATTGTTGGCCTTATAATAATAATCCTGACATAATAGTATAACCTCCTCGTGAAAGCCATCTTTCAGCCTTCTTGCCAGAGTTGTCTTCCCGGATCCTGTACCTCCTGCAATCCCTATTACAAATGCCTCCCTCATCGGCAGTCACCTCCATTTCAATTAATACCTGGCGTATAGGGCTAAACGGTTAAAATTTTTTATACTTGCCTGAAAACCCTTTGAAGATTCGGGTTTTTCCAACATGCATAAGTTTAGTGTTAACCGTTTAACCCTTTAAATTATAGCACTGTCAAAAATAACTGTGAAGTGTGTCAATAATATTTACATATGCTGCCTTTTAATTTATCATTATTATAAGCTATTTGGCTTTAATGTAATTAACCTCCAGGAGGTGAAATTTGGATGGCTCTATTTTTCAGAGAGATTCTCGGACAACAGGAAGAAAAATCAATGGATATCCGACTGAAGCTGTACAGACTTTCAGTAAAATATCCCTCAAGCCTTTCTCCGGAGATGGAACGTGTTCTACACGAACTGGCCGGAAGAAGTTTAAATGACCTGCCCTTCATTGGGAGCTATCTTAAAAGATGCACTGCGATCCTGCTTGATGTCCTTTACTCCGACGGTATTATAAGCTACCTTTTCGATTTCAGCATTGAGAAGATTGAGTATAACAGCTCCGTGCCAGTGCGGAGAGTTGAACACTCTCATATTGAATGCAGGCACTACTTGAGAAGCAGCATTGTGGTCATAACCGGAACCGAAGAGATTGAAGACAGTGCTATTCTTGGTGTAACAGCACTGTTACCGTATTATCTTACACTTAAAACCACCTTGAACGGGCTGCCCGATTATAGCCCTCCCAGCTGGCAGGAAATAACCCTGTCTATGGAGGAATTATGCTGTTTAGGTAATATCCTTGGAGATATGCTTTGGAAGGACATTACTGAACCCCAGAACTTTAGAAGCCTCCAAAACAAGCTTATGCAGCTTGATGCTGACTATGATAAAACCGTAACTGCCAAACCCTTCCGCAGTAATGCCTTTGCTGTCAGGATTAAACAGGATGAGTCCGTGAGGCAGCTTCTTATAAATACCAAAGGTGAAATAAAGCTTAATTTTCTTATCCCCTCATATATAATTGACAGCATTATCAGCGTAGTTTCACTGGTTAAACAGGATGAAATCAATCTGCAGCTTCTTATACCCGTGGAGGTTATTCTAAACTCCTACTTTGAAATGATACATAGGGATATGCTTCCGGAGGCAAGGCTTAAACTGGAAAAGAAGATTCTTGAGGACTTTATACAGCTTTCTATGCCTGGTACTCAAGATGAAGCTCAAATCCGAGGCATATCTTATATTTTCTTTACCGCAGGCTTCAACCTACTTGTCAGAATCGCCGCCAGCAGCAGGGCCCTTGAAAAGTCACCCGATAATTTTTCCTTTACCTATGAAGCACTCTCAACCTTCCTTAAGCTGTATATCAAGCATCGGTATAATATCACAGTTATGGAAAGCAGGATGGATGATGTACTATACAGGTTCTCCAGGCTTATATATGAATACCAGGACAGTATAGCAGGGCTCCTCAATTCAAAGGATAGCTCTATACTTTAAAAGGGCTGTGCATAATGCGCTTTACATTTGCAGCAGCCCTCCTCTTCACCTTTTATTCCTCTCCAGGGTATACCAGCTTCCACTGTCTTCGAAGTTCGTCCATTATACTTATTACCTCTCTTGAATGGTTCCAGCTCATCCTGTCAGATTGAACTTTGCCCGCCCTGAGGCATCTGTTTACTTCTTCCACCTCGTAATTATATCCGTTCCCTTTAAAATCCGGCCTTATTACCTGCTCTTCACCATTCCTGACAAGAACAGCCTCTCTTGCCCTCCAAAACTGCGGTAGCTTTATATATCCCTCCGTACCATATACATATGCATTATGTTCAGTCTCCGTACTGATTGCAAAGCTCAAAGCTGCAAATTTTCCATCTTCATATCCGAGGATGGCCGAATCCTGCTCATCCACACCTGAACGTCCAATATCTCCAAAGCCTTTTATATATGAGGGGTCCTTTCCAAGCATATCGCATGCAAAGGCAATAGTATACACTCCCACATCAAGCAGTGCCCCTCCTCCCAGCTCTCTCTTATAAAGTCTGCTTTCAGCATCAAAAGGAGCACGGAAGCAAAAATCCGCCTTTACCATTCTTATTTCGCCAATTCTTCCTTCTGAAATAATTCGTTTTACTTCCTTCATCACGGGCAGGAACTTCGTCCACATAGCCTCCATATAGAAGGTTTTGTTTTCTTCTGCCGTGCGTATCACTTCCCCAAGCTCCTTCAGGTTGAGTACCGCAGGCTTTTCACAGAGTACCGCCTTCTTATGGTTGAGGCCCATTATTGAAATTTCCTTATGGTACGGGTTCGGGGTGGCTATGTATACCGCATCCACTTCTTCATCCCTCATAATAGCTTCATAGCTCCCATAGGTTTTTTCAATTCCGAACTTTTTTGCAAAGGCTTCTGCCCTATTCAAGTCTCTTGACGCAACGGCGCATATTTCGGAATTCAAAACCTCCTTCATTCCCTCTGCAAAGGAATTACTTATATTACCCGGAGCAATCACTCCCCATTTTATTGTTCTATCCATCTTTTTACTCCCCTCAAACAATCTTTCCTGCTCTTTCGGACGTCCTTTATCTGAATATGTGTCCAGGCAGCATAAACCTTTTTCCCTTTCCATCCATATTCATTATATACCTTTTCATATCATTAAAGGAGATATTCAGGCTGTCGTAGTGTTTTTCGCACACCTGAAAGAGCATGATTTCACTGCTGCCGTTACTCTCACCTTCATCTCCGCCAGATTTAAACCTCAATTGTTTTTCAAAGACTTCCATAGCTGCCAAAAGTATGTCGTGAACCTCCAGTACATTCCTCTCGGTTCTCACACAATACTGCATTGCCTCATCAAGTATGGCAGTATTCTGATGTTCATCCCTGTCGTGCTTGCAGGAATATAAAATAGTGCCTCTCTGATAATTTGTATCTGA
>JAUZPH010000513.1 GCA_030706065.1 Bacillota bacterium
TATAGACCTGAACGTGAAATATAACCACCTCATAGTTGTTCCGATGGCTAGCCTTAACAAGGCTACTCTCGGAGCCTTGAATTATGCAAGGAGCCTGACACCGGATGTTATTGCCCTGAATGTATCGCCGGATAAGGAGGCTCTTGAGAAGCTGAAGGCAAAGTGGGAGCTCTTGAACACAGATATATTATTGGTGGCTAAATATTCCCCTTACAGAGCAGTTATTTCACCTCTGCTTAACTATATACAGGCCATAGCCAATGCGGCAGGGGAAAAGGAGAAGATAACGGTGCTGCTTCCGGAATTTGTAACCCACAAGTGGTGGACTCAGGTGCTTCATAACCATACAGGCCTCATTATAAGGGAGACTATGCTGAGAAATGAGAATGTTATAATATCTACATATCCATTTCATCTAAAAGAAGATTAATATTAAAAACCGAGGGAGCCTCGAACTGGAATGAGGCTCCCTCTTTTATAATATTTTCTATTATAAGGAGCAGCCATATGCTATGCCACGTTACCTCTTTCACGGAGAATTGATTTTACCTCTCCTATATCTTTCACATTATATTTTGCCATAACCAGATAACAGAGAGAGGAGGGTATGAGAAAAACCAGGAACAATATCAGTGTGATTACATAACTCTGCGGCGCCTGTGCATGCAGGGATACCACTGCCAGCAATATACCGACCCCGGCATTTCCGATGGTTCTTCCCAAGCCATTGGCAAGGTTAGAAATACTGAAAGCGGTTCCCCGGTGCTCCGGAAGGTTTACATCAGTAATTAGTGCCAGCCAGTTGGGAGTGTTGGCGGACTGGGCGGCACTGGCAAAGAAGGACAGAATAAATATGGTGGTGATCCACGGATTAAACAGCAGCTGCTTCATCAAAGCAAGCAGAAGGGCAAAGGCGTCGGTGCTCTTAGGAAGAAGAAGGTTATTCATGGGAAGAACAAACATAGCTGCATAGAGAGGCAGCATAAGGAGAGTGAAGGCTGAAGTGAGCAGAGCCCTTCCCTTATAGGTTTTCCTTTGATATTTGTCTCCAAGATAGCCGAAATAGGAGGAGGTCATGCCGCCTAACTGGAAAAGGGCATAGAGATACCCGGAGGCTATGATGGATGTATTCAGGCTGTAGCCCTGGTTCTGTATTTTTGAAATATACATTGTGGGAAGCCAGACCAGGGTACCTACAGTTATATTCAGAAAGAAGGCCTGCAGGAAAAGCAGGACATTGCTGCGCTTTAAAATAATTGCGTACAGCTGCTTCACATCTATTTTATAGTCATACTCTGAGCCGGATTTAATAAGTTCCTGCAGCTCGGGCTCCGATTCACCAAGAGCGGGCTCCTGGATAAACAGATACAATACTATGAGAAAAAGGCCGATGAGGCTCACCAGCTCAAAGGGCCTTCTCCAGCCGGAGGCCGGAGCCGTCAGTGATGCCATGATGGAGCCGGCAATACCGCCGAGGCCTTGGGACATGCCCCAGAGGCTCAGCAGCATCCCTCGGAATTTATGGGGAATGTAGTCCGTGAGTACACTGAAACCTATGGAGGCGATACAGCCCAGCCCAACACCGGTGAAAATCTGAGAGATTAAAAGCCAGGCATAGCTGCTGCTTCGGGAAGTCAGAAATACAGAGGCTGACCAGAGCAGTGTGCCGAGGATAATAAGCCTTTTACGGTTGAATTTTCCTGCAAGATAGCCCCAGTAAATTGAGGAAAGGGAGGTAATAAGTATATTTATTCCGGAGACCAGGCCAAGGGCGGATACCTGCACATGGAGATCCTTCGAAATAGATGAAAAGAGCGGCGGAAACAACCCTATGATTATATTGTCAAAGGCAGCCAGGGCCACAAAAACGGATATTGTATATACTGTCTTTATTTTATTCAATTTCACAGAAAGTCAGCTCCTTAAGAAAATATGTCGATATATAGATGTGTGAGTTAATATCTTATTATATCACCTCCGAAAAATCGTCCTCATCGATATTTTCTCCGGTGACTTTGTTAATGTTTAAATTCACACATCTTTATAAAAATGTGAGTATTTTTGTTTTTTTATGTGTATTGTAATAAATTATAGTGTATATCTCAAAATATATCTATAGACTATACCGGTATATAGCTGCGGAAGTTTATTTCTAATTTATCGCCTTGTATGTAAAATTTCTTTTGAAAGAGCAACAATAAAAATCCGTGAAGATTGGATATTTTATCCGCGATATATGATGAAATTTTACATACGGAAAAATTGGTGAAGATTCGATATTTACTCAGGCGAATACTGAAGGCTTAAATTTCCGCAGCCGTAAAGGCTGAGGCATGAAAAGTTGCTGAGGACAAACTGGAAGTTATACTCGATATTTGGAAGGATGATACTATGTTCAGGAACATTTTGATTATTTCCTCGGATTTTACGGGACACGGACATAAAAGCATAACTGAGTCGCTGTGCGAGTGTTTTTCAAGGGATGATGAGGTCAGGGTACATGTGGTGGATGGTTTTTCTCTGGGAGGGAAGCCACTGCTTTCCGTCGGCAAATCCTATGGCCCCATTACAAGATTTTCCAAGGATTTATGGAGGTTCATATGGGAGATATCCTCAAAAAGGCCGGAAGTTGTAGATGAAATTGTTGAGCATGTGATAAATGATAATTTCCTTGAGCTCTTAAGGAAAAAAAGGCCCGATTTGATATTATCCGTTCACCCCAATTTTAACGGATCGGTGATAAATATTTTGCGGAAATATAACATACGTATACCTTTTATCACCCTAATTGCAGACCTTGTCAGCATTTATCCCCTTTGGGCGGACCCCAGGGCGGATTATATAATAAGCCCTACGGAAGAGGCGAAGAAGAAGTGCATGGAATTTGGCGTTCCGGAATCAAAGATCAAGGTCTTAGGCTTCCCTGTACGCTCCAGGTTCTTAAATAATGTTGAAATCGGCAGGGAACACAGGGACTATGACGCGGAGTCGCCTCTAAGGTGCATGATTATGAGCGGCGGCGAGGGCGTTGGAAATATGAGCCGGATTGCTGAGATTCTTCTTGACAACTTCAACTGCAATGTAAAAGTTGTAGCGGGCAGGAACACTGCTCTCAGGAACAAGCTGGAGGAATCCCTGGGCCATAAATACGGAGACAGAGTTGAAATATACGGGTTTACAAAAGACATACAGGAGCTGATGCTGGCATCGGATATAGCCTTTACAAGAGGAA
>JAUZPH010000514.1 GCA_030706065.1 Bacillota bacterium
GGTGAATTCATGGCAGGAGTGTGGAATGTAAATAGTGTCTATAATTCTATGCAGAAAAAGTTATCCGGGAAGATTTCCTTTCAGATAGGAGAACTCATATCTGCAAGATTGATCTCAAAAGGGGAGGACGGAAAAAGTGTTATAGTCAGAACCTTGGATGGCTGGCAGTTTCCTGCCTTGCTGGAGGAACCTCTGGAGTTTTTGCCCGATATGCTCACCCGAATGCAGGTGTCGGGTTATGAGGATGGGAAGCTTAAGCTGAAGCCCGTAGGACAGAAGCATTATGAAGAGGCTTTGAAAGAAGAGTCCATATCTGAGATTGCAAGGAACAACAATTTGAAGGAGGAGGATATGGACCTGCTAAAGGCTATGATAAAATATTCAGTGCCTTTAACCCGTGATAATATTTCCAGAATAAAGTCACTTGTGAGCTTTATGGATAAAATTAATAATGATGCCGGGGAACTGCCACAATTTATATCAAGGTACCTGGCAGGCAAAGGTTTGAGCCCGGACAGTGAAAAGGGACAAGAGGTTCAGATGGTGCTTAAGGATTTTTTTGAGGAATTAAAAACTCTTTCTGTCGATGACCTTCTGACTATGGAGGAGAATGATATCGAACTGTCTGCCGAAAATATTGCAAGCTACAAGAATATATTCAAGGAAACCGGTGGGATTTTTAAAAGTCTGGAAAAGTTACAGGATACTCTGAGTAAATATACGGAAGTGCCGGTAGAGTATATAGATGATATTCCTGAGGATGAAAAGAGCCTGCAGATGACGAAGGATAACTATTCTGTAAAGCCGGATGAGGAAGCTTCCGAGGCAGGAATTGCACCTAAGGCTGATGAAGCAGGCAGAGCAGGTCAGAATGCGAAGGTTTCCGATTTAAAGAGCCTTTTGACAGAGGCAATAAAAGTTAAGGTTTCGACTTTGCCTTTAGGTGAAAAGACAGTATTGGAAAAACAGATAAGCAGGCTTCCTCTTGACAGTCTGGCTTCGGTTATCGAGAGGCATGTCAATAGTATTGAGGGCGGTGAGCATCCTAAAGGACAGGCGGTTGTTGAAAAAAAGGTAAGACAGGCTTTGGAGATATTCATAGGGCCTGATATCACCTTCGAGGACGGGGACGTAAAGGAGATAATCAGGTCGGTAAAAAGCAAAGGTGAAAAATCAAATCTGAATGTCAGGGATGTCAATGATGAAGGAAACAGTGTCAGCCTTGAGGTTAGGCAGAAGCTGGAGGAAGTAAAAAACCTGATTAAGTCTGTAATCAATATGAGGGACAGCATTGAGGATACTGCATGGAAGGCCTTGGCGGAAAATGTGAAGGCAAATATAAGTGATATAAAGACCTTTAATTCGGTATCCGGACAGTATTATTACATGGATATGCCTCTTAAGCTGTATGAGAAGGAATATCCCTGCAAGCTTATTATCAAGGATGACAGAAAAAAGGGGAAAAGGATTGACTCAACAAATGTCAAGATGGCACTCAGTATTACCACAGGGAATATGGGGACAGTGGATGCTTATGTAGCAGTAAGGGATAAAAATATGAAAGTGGATTTTAAGTGTGAAGATGGCTCCATGAGAATATTAGACATGTCCAAGGAAAAGCTGTGGAAAATACTCGATAAATCAGGGTATAATATAAACATCGAAGTGCACAAGAGAGAAGCGCCTATGGATATTGCAAGTTGCAGGGACTTTTTTGATGAAAGTCAGAGTTTCAATATCAATATAAAGGTTTAGAATGGTGGTAAATATGCCAAGAAGAAGGAAAGCTGCGGCACTGCAGTATGAAAAGAGCTATGATGCCCCTATTGTTACTGCATCGGGTATTGGGGCTATTGCCGATAAAATTATAGAAAAGGCGCAAGAAAACAAGGTTCCTATAGTAGAGAATGAGGAACTGGCAAATCTCCTCACAAATGTGGATATAGGAGATACGATTCCTATGGAATTATATGAAGCAGTGGCTCAGATAATAGCATACGTAGTGGATTTGGATAAATTAATAGACAGAAGGTGATGTTATGGCATTATATGCAATATCCGATCTTCACCTGGCACTGAGTACCAGTAAACCTATGGATATTTTTGGAGGTAATTGGTACATGCACCATGAAAAGATTCGGGAGAACTGGCTGGCGGTTGTCAGGGAAGAAGATACAGTGCTTATCGGAGGAGACATCTCCTGGTCCATGAAAATGGCAGAGGGGGAAAAGGAACTTCAGTGGATTCATGAACTTCCCGGGAAAAAATTAATCATCAAGGGAAATCATGACTACTGGTGGGGTAGTATAACAAAACTGAATAAGATGTTTGAGGATATGAATTTTATACAGAATAACCACTTTAATTATGAGGAATACGGAATATGCGGTACAAGAGGGTGGATTTGCCCCGGTTCCGAAAGATTTGAAGATGAGGATTTGAAAATCTACAAAAGAGAACTTATAAGGCTCAGGCTCTCCCTGGACAGTGCAAGAAAGGCAGGCTTTGAAAGGCTCATTGCTATGATACATTATCCGCCTACGAACGAGAAATTTGAGGATTCCGGCTTTACCGATATTTTTAAGGAGTATGAGGTTGAAAAGGTTATTTACGGACATCTGCACGGGCCTTTTCACTATAGGGTTTTAAACGGAGAGAGAGAGGGTATACACTATATCATGACTTCCTCCGATTACATAAATTTTAATCCTGTCCTGTTATTATAGATGCGGAAATTTAAACCTTTAGTATTCGCCTAAGAAAATATCGAATCTTCACCGATTTTTCGAAGGAGATAAATTCAATTATAAATTTCCGCAGCTATATAGGGTTACAGGGTCCAACATAAGGCTTAAGCATCCTGGAAAATATGCACAAGGCTCGAATAAAAGCATTGACACTATATAAACTTCAACGTAATATGTGAATATGGTAATACAATTTTTGGTAAGGTGAGGTTCGGTATGGAATACAACTACAAGGACTTGGAAGAAGTTTGTGAAATATTAAAGGTCTTGGCTCATCCGGTAAGACTATGCATAGTAAGGGGGCTGCTTGGAAGCGGAGGCTGCAATGTGAGCCATATGCAGAATTGCCTCAACATGCCCCAGTCTACGGTTTCCCAGCATCTTCAGAAGCTGCGATCAGCGGGTATAATAGAAGGGGAAAGAAAGGGCCTGGAGATAGTATACAGAGTAGTGGATGAAAGAGCTGTGAAGATAGTAGAGAC
>JAUZPH010000515.1 GCA_030706065.1 Bacillota bacterium
AATCCTGCTTTTTTGATTTCTCTTACATTCAAATCTGCTGCATATATTGAATCTTCAACTATTAAAACCGAGATGTGCTTCATCTTAACCACCTGTCAAAAATTTTGTCATAAGTAAAAGGATAATTTTGTTTACATTTATGGAAACAACTCCAACTACAATTTAAACAAGTGGGGATGTAAAATTTCTTCTTAAAGAAGTAATAAATAAGTTGAAATTTTACATCCTACACAACCGGCTAAAGATTCCGGATTTTGTGACATGTTTAAATTAAGTTTTCGTAATGTTTCCATTTATATGTTACAAAATTATCCTTTATATAAGAATGCAAAATATTAAGTTCAATCCCCGAATTTTTTCGTATTATGTATATTTTAGATTGTTTATGACTTATTTTGTCGATATTCTGAAGGAGTCATGGTGGTATACCTTTTAAACAGCTTGCTGAAATACTCCACATCTTTGAAGCCAAGCCGGTCTCCTATCTCGTAAATCTTAAGGCTTCCCTCCCTCATCAGCTTCTTTGCCCTCTCCATTTTTACCTGGGTGGCATATTCCACAAAGCTGATGCGGGTTTTCTGTTTAAAGGCTTCGCTCAAATAGGTTTTGTTTACGAATAATGCATCTGCAGCAGCTTTTAATGATATTTCCCCATCAATATTCTCCAGCACCCAATGTGAAACCTGTTCCACCAAACCACCGGTATGCTGTCCGTTTCTGAGTTTGTTCAGATAGGAATCCGCCTTGCCCAGAGCTTGCGTAAAGGCACCTTTGGCCTTTTCAAATTCTCCATATGCAGTGAAATCAATTTTTTTCAATTCCTCTTCAGTAATGAATTTTCCCAGCCACTTATATTTTTCAAGTATGGCTTCCGCTATTTCTTCCATGGCCTTACCAAGCATACTTTCAATTTTTATCAGGTCATACTCCAATACCTTTCCGATTCTTTCGATAAGCTCAGCTGCTGCTTCCGTTACTCTCGTTTCCCCTGCACCCACAAGTTCTACAATTTGTTTTACTCCGGCCTCATAAAGGAAACCTTCTGCCTGTTCATCAAGCTTTTGAAGCAGCTTTCCCTGTTCCTTCTTCTTGGCCTGGATGAATTCCTTTGCCCTCATAAGAACCTTACCAAATTCCTCTTCCTCCACAGGTTTTTTCATATAATCAAAAGCCCCAAGGACCAGCCCCTGCCTCACATAATTAAAATCGCTGTAATCACTCAGCAGTATAACACAGGGGCACAAATTCCTCTCAACAAGCTTTCTAAGCAGTTCCAATCCGTCAACCTTGGGCATCCTGACATCTGTTATAACCAAATCCACCGGACTCTCTTCCAGCTTCGCAATTGCCTCATGCCCGTTTCCGGCTTCATCGGATATGATAAAACCCGTCTTTTCTCCCCATAATTTTAGCCGCCGCACCTGTCTTCTGATTATGTCCATATCATCCACTATCATAACCTTAAGCAATCATGGCCACTCCCCTTTTATATATTGTCATCACCCGGTTTTGTGTACGGCAGTGTAAAATAAACCGCCGCTCCTTCATCCAACCTGCCTTCCATCCATACCCTGCCGCCATGTTTTTGAATAATTTTTCTTACAGTAACAAGCCCGATCCCGCTGCCCTCAAACTCCTCAGAGCTGTGAAGCCTCTGAAACAGTCCAAACAACTTGCTTGAATATTCCATGTCAAAGCCCGCTCCATTGTCTTTTATATATATCATATATTCATCTTCCTTTTTCACGCAGCCCACACGGATTATGGCTCCAGCCCTGTTTTTAGTGAACTTGACGGCATTGGAAAGCAGATTGGTCAGCAGCTGCTTCATTAAGATTCTGTCCGCCTCAACTTTGGGCAAGGCATTTTCAATAATCAGATCTATTTTTCGTCCCATACAGGAAGACTTTAATTCATTGAAGGTATCACAGAGCATTTCTCCAAGGTCAAATTCCTCTTTAGCCAGTACAGTTCTTGAAGTAGTAGCATACCTCAATAATTTGTTTATCATTTCTATCATGTCTTTGCATATGTCCATAATATTTGATATCATCTGAACTGCCTCTTCGTCCATTTCATTTCCAAAGTCCTCCATTACAATTCTGCTGTAACCGTCAATGGCCCTCAGCGGAGACTTCAGGTCATGGGACACGGTATACGTAAAGGCCTCCAATTCCTGTACCGCACTTTGGAGCTCCGAGGTCCTTTCCACAACACGCTTCTCCAGTTCCTCGTTAAGCTTTTGTACCTCTTTTATGGCCTGCTTATATTCCGTTATGTTGTCAAACACTACTCCAACGTGGGTATCATCAACCTTGAAGGCATTATCCAGATAGTAGCGCTGCTGCTCCGGATAGTATATTTCAAAATGCGCAGCTTCTCCGGTCTTCAATATATTCTCATATTTTTTCAGGGCCCTGTTCTTATAGCCCATTACTTCCATCCAGGTTTTCCCGATATACTCTTCCGACCTGGCATCCAGCTGCTTTTTAACCGCCGGATTCATATTTACAAATCTTATATCCACAAGCTCTCCCTCATCATTCAGCACCGATTCAAACACAAAAAAGCCATTAAGCATCTTTTCAAAGAGAATCCTGTACCGTTCCTCACTCTGTTCCAGGCTTTTCTGCATTTCCATCAGCTCCTCCAGCTGCTGCCTCAGTTCTTCCTCCGAAGCGGCAAGTTCCTCATAGAGCTGTGCCAGTTCGCTGTTGCTTTCATACAACTCATTTTTCATCCTAGAGACTTTTCTCAGATAATGAATCAGTATTATTATAAAGAAGATCAGCAGAACGAAAATAATGGCAATGGTGATAAACAGATTTTTATAGGCTATGAAGACATTATAAGGCCTGTTTATAATCTCACTGCCGGAGGGCAGCCTGCTTAAAGGTATGTTGAAATGTTGAAGCAGTGAATAATCAAATATGTAGCGTGTGGTTTTTGATCTGTCAACAGGTATCTGTGAAACATCTCTGCCCTCCAATACCTGCAGTGCAAGCTTTGCTGCGCTTTCTCCCTGCAGATAGCCGCTTAGCATGCTGCCTCCCAGTGCGCCATGCCCTATTCCAAAATCATAAAGGTCGTAGATGGGCACACTGCTGTTATCCCGCACCAACTGGCTGAAATTTTCAAAGCCCGCTACCTGGCCGTCAATATCCGAATAATAGGTGGTAATCACAATTATACTGTCCTTTGGAGCCTGCTTCAATTCT
>JAUZPH010000516.1 GCA_030706065.1 Bacillota bacterium
TCCTCGGCGGAGGCCAGTTCAAACCTGTCAAGGTACGACGGTATAAGATACGGCTATAGAAGCAGTGATTTTGACGGAATCGATGAGCTCATAGAAAAAAGCAGAAGCGAAGGCTTTGGAGATGAAGTCAAGAGAAGAATCATGATCGGAACCTATACCCTTTCTTCAGGATACTATGATGCCTACTATAATAAGGCACAGAAATTCAGGAAGAAACTGAAGGAGGAATTCCACAATACCCTGTCAGCCTACGACCTGATTTTAGGCCCGGTTACACCTACTCTTCCCTTCAAACTTGGGGAGAAAGTCAGCGACCCGGCGGAAATGTATCTTTCAGACATATATACAATCAATATAAATCTTACAGGATTACCTGCCATCTCCGTACCATGCGGCTTCAGTGGCTCAGGGCTTCCAATAGGCTTACAGCTCATAGGGCCTCAGCTCGGTGAAAAGAAGATATTTACCGCTGCAAAAGCTCTGGAGGAAAGATTGTCGTTCTAATACTGCATAATGAAAGGAGGAAGGTTGGCACACCCAACCGACATATATGATTTACGAAACTATTATAGGACTTGAGATACATGCCGAACTGAAAACAAAATCAAAGATATTTTGCAGCTGCTCCACGGAATTTGGTGCCGAACCCAATGCTCATACATGTCCGATTTGCATGGGACTTCCAGGTACTCTTCCGGTTCTGAACGAGGAAGTCGTAAACCTGGCCATCAAGGCAGGTTCTGCGTTGGACTGCAAAATTAACCCGGTTAATAAATTCGATAGAAAAAACTACTTTTACCCTGACCTTCCTAAGGCTTACCAGATATCTCAGTTTGATCTTCCCATCTGTTCCGAAGGCTGTGTGGAATTTGAATGCGAAGGAAGGCCCGTTACCGTAAGAATAAACAGAATTCACATAGAAGAGGATGCAGGAAAGCTCGTACATTTGGAGCACGACCCTTATTCCCTTATAGACTATAATAGAGTTGGTGTTCCCCTGGTAGAAATCGTATCGGAACCGGACCTCCGTTCTCCGGCGGAGGCTGTTGCCTACCTGAAGACACTTAAGTCAATACTGGAGTATGGCGAGGTTTCAGACTGTCGAATGGAACAGGGTTCCTTAAGATGTGACGCAAATATCTCCTTGAGGCCTGTAGGCCAGAAGAGCCTTAATACAAAGGTTGAGTTAAAAAATATAAACTCCTTTAAAGAGCTTCAGAAAGCCTTGGAAAAGGAAGAGAAGAGACAGAGGGAGTTATACCAGTTCGGAGAGGATTACAAGATAAAGCAGGAAACACGCCGCTGGGACAGTGGTAAGGGGAGAACCGTTCCGATGCGTTCCAAAGAAGAGTCCCATGACTACAGATATTTCCCTGAACCTGACCTGGCACCGGTGATACTTTCAAAGGAGATTATTGAGACATTAAGGGATTCACTTCCGGAAATGCCTGCAGAAAAGAAAAAGAGATTTATAGCAAGCTACAGCCTTTCATCCAAGGAAGTTGATATATTGATTGACGACAAGGCCCTTGGCGATTATTTTGAAAGCCTGATAACCCTGGGTTCCAACCCAAAAACCGCTGCTAACTGGGTATTGGGTGATATGCTGAGGATAATAAATGAGAAAGGCCTTGAAACAGCTCGTATACCGGTAAGTTCAAAGCATCTTTTTGAATTAATCTCACTCATAGATGGAGCTAAAATAAGCAACACTGCTGCAAAGGAAGTTCTGGAGGAGATGTTCCGGAAGGATGATTCTCCGGAAGAGATAATTAAATCCAGGGGGTTATCCCAGATAAGCTCAACAGATGAGCTCAAAAAAATCATTACACAGGTTATAGAAAACAATCCCCAATCTATTGAGGATTATCACAATGGCAAGCCTCAGGCTGCCGGTTTCCTCATGGGCCAGGTAATGAAGGTATCCAAAGGCAAGGCCAATCCAAAGCTGGCCAAGGAACTTCTTGATGAGGCACTAAAAAAGATGCCTGTAGCATAAGTCCAATTAATAAGCTTATACCGAAAAAGCTACCCAGCCTTTTCGTGTATATAAATTTCCCCAACTTTTGGGCATGTGAACTTGCATTTTTCACATGCCTCTTTTTTATCTTATTCTATATATTTCGAACTTAACCGTATGCCAGGCATCTTGAAAGCATAAATGTGCTTACAGCTTTATTGTATTGGACGAAGTATTCATAATCTCAACTATAGTATACATATTTCCAACTTCCCCCACAAGCAGTTTTTCCTTAAGCCCATAGAAGTCCAGACAGGTGCCGCAGCTCATTATCTCTGTTCCCTTCTGCTGAAGTTTTCTCAGATTATCAATATTTTCCGCGCCCTCTGTTGTAAGTTTTACGCCACTGTTTAGAAAAACAAGGTGTTCAGGAATACTGTCGTTTTCGGATAATGCATATAAATAACTCTTCATGAGCATAGTTCCAAGTGCATCATCACCAACTCCCAGCCTGTCAGAGGTGATGACTATGGTCAAGCCTCTGCTGCTCCTCGACAGTACTTGAGATTCCTCCAACTTGCCCGCAGCTCCTTTACAAAGAGTTATATGAAAGCACGATTCCTTCTCCTCTATAGAATACTTTAGCCCGCTGCTTGTCGCTAACTTCACTACATTGTTCCTTGCTGTTTCATTATCCACAATAACTACGGCCTCTACATTTTCCACAGAATCAAAATATTTTTTTGTGTTTATAACCGGCTGAGGGCATTGCTGCCCTCTGCAATCAAGAATATTCATTAAATCACCTCGTATAAATATATGTAAGAGCACAAAATAAAAGAAAGCAATAATTGCCTTCCATTATATCTGTAGCGGAAAACCCATTACACTACGCTGTCCCATAAAACCCAGTAATATTAATATTCCGAGACATCATAATGTAAATGCTTCCTTCCATCTGTATCATATTATACCATAAACTATTTTATCAGGTCCAAGTTTATTCATTTCAAATTTTCCCAATAAAAAAATATCCCCCTATTGAAATGCGTTAATTTATAACTTATAATAGAATTGTAGAAAGCCCTTACAGATTATTACTTAGAAAAATCCAATGAATTTAATATTATTCCTCAAAGGGGAGTAGCTTAAGACTCTTATGTCTGTAACTATTCGTCATTTCGGCGTAATGCCCGGATAGTTAACTCTATTTATATAGGATTTTAAAACCTGAATATTACTTATACATACTCAAAA
>JAUZPH010000517.1 GCA_030706065.1 Bacillota bacterium
ATAGAAAAATTCCGTTACAATGGTATTGCTTTTACCCGGAAGTGTGATATAATATAATTCGTCGACTGGGTATAGCGCAGATGGTAGCGCGCATGAATGGGGTTCATGAGGTCGCAGGTTCAAATCCTGTTACCCAGACCAAAAGTGATGAAAGCCTTGATATTTCAAGGCTTTCTTTTTTGCGTAAAAACGGATACTTGTCGGTAGAGGTAAATTTTTGAATTCATTTCCGTGTTGTGAAGTAATATAATTACAATTTGTGCGTTCCATAACCAATAAGCATTTAAGTCCATTTAATACACAGGTAACCACTTCTGCTGTTTATAATCTTAATCCTCTAGTTTTCAAAAGTTTGTTAAAACATATTGCCCCAAAAAGACATTATAAAATTTAATATTGTATTCGTCGTGTGCAGATTATCGAATACTGCTTTTCGTCGCTGCACAAAGGAGCGCAATTTTCAGTGAAGGAGGATGTTTTGGAGGTAATATCCTGTAGGGTCACCAAAATATATGGCTGCATAATCCTCTACATTATCACAAACCTTCCGGGGTTCGGATTTTCCCGTTACAATATAAAGCTCGCCTTTTGAATTACGGTAGAGAACATTATTTCCGGAGGGAAAGTAGTCCTTGACATCCTTGATAATTCTGTCCTTGAGGTACAATTTATTTTCGGCAGTGAGATAGCTTATGTCTGAATCAGCAGTAATATTGGCTTTTGTAACACCTTCCGCAATTTTTCTGGTCTTTCCGCTTTTATCAACGACAAATAGAAAACCGCTTGGGGATTTAAAATATATCTGTTCGTCTTTTTTCCAAAGGGTCTCTACCATGTGGTAAATCTGTTCTCTGGCACCGCTTTTAATGTCAAGCTTGAAAAGCTTGTTGTTCCTGTCTTCATATATTACGAAGCTGCCCATATTGAAGGCTTCATAGGCTTGAGAAGCCTCCGGAAGCTTAATTGCCTCGGAATCTTTATTTAGTTTGCAATAGACATTGTTTTCGTTATCAAGGTATGTAATCATATCTCTGTCAAAGCCAAATTGCCGGATATTTTCTGCGACTTTTTCTGTTTTCCCGTCATAAATATTCATATAGTACAGGTCAGTATTATTAAGGTACCACATGCCGGACTCCTTATCAAAGACCGGTGCCCACCAATTGAAGGGGCCCAGTTCTTTAATTTCCATGCTCTTTATATCCATATAATACAATTCATTGTTCATATCTGCATATATCAGTACATTCTGTGGGGAAAATGAAAAGCATATGCTCACATTCTTTGCCAATTCCTCTGCAGGTTTATCCGGGCCTCCCATAAACATAGTGTTGGCACTGTCTGTATATACATAGGTCTCATTATCTGGCAGGAAATAGTAGTTATGTCCGCCGCTGGCGATTTTCTTTTTCTCTTTTCCGGAAAATTTCACATAAAGCTCATTGACGTTAACAGCGGTTGTAAAAAGGTAATTTTTATGGTCCGAGGAAGTCACCATGCTGAAAGGCATCGTATTGGAGCATATCTCGCTTCTAATTCCGGATTGATTTATCTCACAGAGGGAACTATCCTTGCTTATGCACAGGTATCTTATGCCGTGCAGGTTGTCGTAGATATAAGGAAAACTCTGGTCTTTAAGGACATCGGCGGCCAGCTTGAGCTTCTCTTTCCCGGTAAGGCTCTGATACAGGTCCCCGTATTCATCGTCCTTCTTCATCGTCTTGATCATCAGAACAAAGTCCACGCTGTTAATGCTATTTTTGCTGCCGAAGGCCTTAAGGCTTTCAATGCCGGCGAATATAACGCAAAGCAAAATTGAAACTCCCAGCACAGATGTAATAATTATCTTACGTCGCTTCCGCATCCACCCCTTTAAATTTGTCAATGCCGGGGACTCGGGCTTTTTTATATCCTCATGAAAGCTGATAATTGTATCATCAATATTGTATGCGAAGTTTTCACCGGTAAGTAAAGCATTTCCGCAATCGATGCAAACTCCGGCAGAGTTGTCTATATCTTTACCACATTTGGAACAATTCATATTTCTGCACCTCCTGAAGCAATACATTCTATAATTGCCTGGAAAGTCCTTCAGAAAGTACAAGTCTTAATCTCAATAACATGTTTTTAACAATTCTATATTGAATTCCTGGTTATGGGCCCGAAGGCAAGCTCTGTTGTTCCTTAATCAGAGTGGCCGCCGGAGAAGCAAACATCAATAGTACTTTCACTGCAGCAGCCATACAGTTTAACTTCCTTTTTACCCTAATATAAAATTCTATTAATAAAATAAAGGTATAATGATATTGGAACAGACAGTAGTGTATAACTCCATGTTTGGATTTTACATCCGTAAAAAACGGAGAAAATCAAAATTTTTCAATACTAGATGAAAGGTGTTTTCAGAAATAAAACAGGGTTACAATTATAGGCTTAAATCATGGGGAGGCTTTAGACAGAGTTAACAGAAAGGTTAATACAGGGCAGTCTATATAATTAGTGCACTAAATGTTTGGAGGAGATAATTAATGAGTGAAGATGAAAGAAAGCTGTATGATGTATTATTTCCAAATGACAATAAACCCCTTCATATAAATTACGGGTACTTTACAGGCGGGAGTCTGAGGTCTCTCTCAATTCTAAAATCCAGAATAAATAAAAATTGTATAGATGCGACTATTATTGAAGACGATAAGGAAGACGGGTCCTTTTTTGTTAGAGTGCTCCAAAAGGATTTGGATGTTTTTCTCAGTATTCTTAAATCACAAAGATATAAAGAGCGAAAGATACCAAGGAGCTGCACTAAGGATATTCAAGCCGTATTTGGGGACAATTAGTATGATAAAAAGCCTGTATACCAAAGTTTACAGGCTTTAAAATTTTTTTGAAAGATTGTAACTCGAATTGTCCGCAGCAATTTTTCATTTTGTCAGCCATATTTCAACTCGTCTGTTCTTATCCTTACCGGTGTCCGTATCATTAGGGGCTATAGGCTGCTACGGGCCAAAGCCGACGGCAATCATGATTCTACCTTCCAGATACTATAAAATTAAAGAAGCACAATTAACATCCCTATAACTGTACTTTAACCTATCCTCAAATACATGTGAGCTTTTTTCCCATATCATATAATTAGGGAATGATATAAATCGATTATTCTCTGTAAATAAGGTAAATATCCGTTCTTTTCTCCTTTAA
>JAUZPH010000518.1 GCA_030706065.1 Bacillota bacterium
CCCAATTTATACTGAATAAATTCCCTATAGGCCTCTTCCCCCTCACCTTCAATGAGGTATTCACCTTCATTCTGTGACAAAAATTCCATACTTCCGTAGGATACCTCCGGCCCTCCATATAATATTTCAATTCCTCCATCCACCCGCTTAATGAGCTGCGCCAGCTTTACCGTCATCTCGATGTTCCATATATAGCAAGAAAAGCCCACTACCTGAGGCTTTTCCTTAATCACGCTCTCTAAAATTCTATCCAGGTGGTCATTTATGGAATATTCCTTAATTACGCATTCATAATTCATTCCTTCTGTATACTTCTTTAGATATCTTACCGCCAAATTGGTGTGAACAAACTTCCCGTTAAGTGCAATCAATACTACTTTCATCCTTTTTTATTCCCTTCCCTTTCCTTCTTCCTCTGAGATAGAAGATGGTCTTGCCTACCTTTTCCTCCGTAATATAAAAATACTGCAGAACCAAATGCCTGATCTCCTCCATGAATATCCTCTTTACCGGATTGAGGTTTCGAAGCTTGATAATCTGTGACTCATCATTCGGCATTAAAACTTCCACTTCCAAATCCATGAGCATCCCGGGAGCTTTGTTTAAATCCCATATGACAATTTCACCGTAATCCCTTATATAAGAACCAATATCCTTGATCAGCTTTTTTCTATCAGGTCCTGAGAGCATTCCCAGGCAGAAGAAAAGAACAGCTGTATCATAACGCTCCCTGCTGATAAGTGTCCTTTCTTCATCCACAAGATACTCTACAGCTACCTCATCATCATTTTGCTTGCATATTTTATATATTATACCATAGTTTTTTATACCAATATCAATAATATCCCCTTTTAAATCCAGATTCCTCATGTCTATCTGAACTTTATCTTTTATTATATTCAGGTTTAACGGACGTATTTTCAAACCTAACACCACCAATTTATTTTATATTGCCTTTCTATTTAATTCAACAAGACAAAAAAGAATTCCTCCATTTTATGGAAGAATTCTTAAAATTTATTTTTCCTGACCTCTTCATAAAAGTCCATCATTAATCCTGCAGTAGTCCTCTGAGCTTCCTTTACTATTACACTGGCTATTCTGTGATAGCGTTCTTCCAGATTATCGATAGCCTCATACTCATTATAAGTCTCATGGGCCATTTTTGCATTACTGCGGATATAGTCTTCTATGCTTTCGTATCTCTTTATACCGGTTTCAGCATCAAAGGAGTAATCAGACATAAGCCTGGCAATAATCCACAATTCGAATTTGCGGTGGCTCTTCAGCAGGCGGTTGCTGACATGATGAGGCACGGTTACATCCTGAACAAGATGACAGGCAGCACCAAAGTAGAAAACTGCCTTATCCACTTCACCGTTGTCCAGGAGTGACATTGCCTTGCTGTAGTATTTAATGCATTCGGAAAGAGCATCGGAAAATCCGTACAGGCCTTTCCCCCTCTCATGATGAAAAAAGTGATTTGAGCTTTTCAGATCCTGATCCGCCCATGAGACTCCAAGGTTCAGCGGCCTGATGTGGTTTTTGAAAAAATGATATTGTTCATAGCTGCTCTCGGCCTTCAATATATCTATAGCTTTCATATTTATATACTTGTGTACCGTGCAGTGAGTTTTAAGCATAGCCTTCTTTACAGGGTTAACAGCAAACATAAGCCCCTGCAGGGTCTTCCCATAAGTTGTTTCTAACCTCTTCTTCATAAGGAATGCTTCTCCTTTATCAAATTCTATTTTTTAGACTTCCATACTATTATAGCGGCACTTGTTAAAATGAGCACCAATGAATATACTAAAATAATGTTAGAACCCTTTCTTATAGCCTCATTTTCTGCTCCGAGTTTAACGAGATATCCTTCATTTTGCTCCAGTATCATCATGCCATTGTCACTGGCTTTCATGGCTGACAATCTCATACCGTCAGCCAGTCTCAATTTTGATTCCACTATTCCTTTCTTATTCATGCCATATATTATATTATCCTTGTTATCGTAAAAATATATGCAGTCCTTGTCCCCGATTGCTCCCTTCCTATCTACCGCCACAATAGAGAGTGATGAAAGGGTTTTATGTTGATACAGCGGCGCCGGGGGGTTATTGCTTGGATGTTTTTGAAGCACAAAAGCTATCCTCCCATCATTGACCCCTCTGAATCTTGGACTGTTGATGGGGTCTCCTCCGCTGTAATCCGGCCAGCCATACCATATGCCTTCCTTCAATTCGTATATATAGTCCACATCTCCCTTTACAGGCCTGCTGCCTCTTGGCTCCATCCCGCCTACCGATGCCACTATCCTTCCGTCACTGTCGCAGTCCATTCCTTTTACATTTCTGATTCCCCAGCAAAACAACGATGTTTCACCTTTATTGATGCTGTATGTAATTACAGAAGCATTGCCCGGGAAATGCCCGGCAATCTTCTGTCCCTGCACATTTTTCGTATTAAACGGAACAAAGGCTCCGGTCTTGCTGCCGCTTACTGCGTTAATACTTATATCCTTTGGCGGAATATCACAATTAAAGGGGTACAAATCCTTCCACGTGTTATCGTCTCCGACAACACCGGAGTTTGTAGCCGCTCCGATAGATATGTAGATAGTTCCATTCCTGATTAAAAGCTTGCCATCACCGTAGTCACCATAGTTAGGCATGTCCTTTACCAGTTCCTTCAAGCTGCCGTCACTTAAATTAAGGCACATGAGTGAAGATTTGCTCAGAAGGTACAGCTTTCCCTCCCAGAACTGTATACCCTTGATATCCAGAGACCTGTCATCCAGCAGCATATAACTTTTACCGTTACTTTTTATCACCTGTATCCTGCTGCTGAAGGCAATATAGATGTCGCCGTCCCCTTCGGTAAAATCTTTGGCCCCCTTTAATCCGCCTGCAATAATGCTGCGTTTTATCCCCTTATCATTCAATAGGATATTTTCATCCTTCTTAAAGAGATTTATTATTATGTAAGAAAAAGCTATAAATATGATGGTAAGTAAAATTAAAATATATCTTTTCATCCTTCCTCCAAAATAATTATTCCTACTTACCATATAAATATATTGACAAACACAGCAAATAATTACCTGTAAAGGGCTTATACCGAGAGTTTTAACAGTGTTATATGCTGGCTTTCAATCTCCGAAAGAGCCTTAAAGACATTCTTAATCTTCTCATTTTCTATA
>JAUZPH010000519.1 GCA_030706065.1 Bacillota bacterium
CCACTGCAAGACAGATGTTTACAAAAATAACTCTGCCTAACCTGAAGCCGATACTTGTTTATACACTGGTTACATCTCTCGTAGGCGGTATGCAGATGTTCGATATACCGTATATGATATCCGGAGGTACCGGTGCGCCAAGTAATTCTATACTGACCATTCAGATGTTAATGTACAATAAGTTCTCGTCTCATAAGGGAAATATCGCTATTGCGGGAGCTATTGGAGTATTCCTGTTCGTAGTTACAAGCATCGTTGCCTTAGTAATAATGAGATTACTCCGTGACAGAGATCCTGAGGGAATTGGAAGAGCTAATGTAAGGGAAAGAAGGAAATACAGGAAAGGAGCTGCAAGAGTATGAGTTATACTGTCAAAACAAGACTAATGCGGGCAATAATATATGTTGTATTGGTAATACTGGCATTAATATGTATAATTCCTATATGGATACTGCTGGTTTATGCAACTCGTTCCACCCCGCAGATACAACAGGGTATCAGTTTAATTCCAAGTACACATGCAGTACAAAACTGGACGAACCTAACAAACAGAGGTTTTAAGCTTATCGACGGTTTTAAAAACAGTATCATCATATCCGTTGGCGTTACGGTTCTTTCCGTTTACTTCTCAATGATGTTTGCCTATGCAATACATGTATATGATTTCTTTTATAAAAAGTTCATATATGGAGTAGTTATGGTACTGGTACTGGTTCCAACACAGACAGCAATTTTCGGTTTCTATAGAGAAATGCAGGCCCTGCACTTCCTGGACACCTATATTCCTCTAATTATACCGGCTATCGCTGCGCCAGGAACAATATTCTTCTGCAAACAGTATCTCGAATCTGTAATTGTAAGGGACTTGATTGATGCTGCCAGAATCGACGGCTGCGGTGAAATTGGAATATTCCACAGGATAATGCTTCCTATAGCAAAGCCTGGTGCAGTTACCATGGGTATTTTCGCCTTTGTCGGCTCTTGGAACAGCTTCATAAATGCTTTCGTTCTGATTTCCAAAACGAAAATGTACACACTTCCTATGCTTGTACAGCTTTTGAGAGGAGATACTTACAGAACAGAATATGGAAGCATATATCTAGGCCTTGCGGTATCTGTATTGCCGGTAATAGTAGTTTATGCTATATTCTCAAAGTTTATAGTAAACGGAATCGCTATGGGTGCTGTAAAGGAATAGTATGAAGATGCTTAACATGGGGGAACCAAAGGTCCGACGGGATTTGGTCCCCCGTATTTCATATTGGGATAAATTATATCGGAATTTATGTGAACATATTAATTTATACTTACGCCTCACCCATTAACTTCGCTGTATGAATTGCCGGAATAAACTTGAAAGATACAATTTTCGAAGAGGTCTGTGAGGATTTTAGTTGTTTTAAGTACCAAATACCGGATTGAAAAAATGGTTTTGATTCGGTATACTATGTTGGAATATTATATAGATTCTATGGAACAGAGGTACGAGAAATGGTAACAATATACGACATCGCAAGAGTAGCAGGCTGCTCTCCTGCCACAGTTTCAAAGGCATTTAACAATTATAGTGGAGTTAATACGGCCACATATAACAAGATAATGGAGGCAGCAGAAAGCCTGGGGTATACACCGAATACCAGTGCCCGGGCACTGGCTACAAAAAAAACCTGGCTTTTGGGTGTGCTTTTCTCCGAGGACGAAGGTACAGGTATTACTCATCCACATTTCAGTGAAATTCTGCAAAACTTTCAATACAGGGCGGGGGAACGGGGTTATGATGTCCTTTTCCTCAATAAAAGGCTCGGGAATAAGGAAGCGTCATACCTTAAACATTGTAAATATAGAGGCTTGGAGGGAGTGCTGCTGGCAGTAGGCTCCAGGTATAACAGTGAGATTCAGTGTGTTTTATCCAGTGATATAAAATGTGTTTCCGTGGAAGACATATATCCGGGTAAACCAACAATAATATCCGACTATCATATGGGCACAATGCAGGCTCTGGAATATCTCTATTTTCTTGGTCACAGGAAGATAGCTCATATAGCATGCCCCCTCGGCAGTGTTGCAGGACGGGAGCGTTATTATGCATATTTGGATTTTTTAAACTCAAAAGGGCTTGAAGTGAATCACAAATATATTGTAGAAACAAGTGAATATGCACCGGAGGAAGGCAGCAAGGCAACTGCAAGGCTTCTGCAGCAGAGCTGGGATGACCTGCCGACAGCAGTGTTTATTGGCTATGACGATATTGCCTTTTCTGCAATGGCTACCTTCCAGTCACAGGGCTTCAGGATACCGGAGGATATATCTATCGTAGGTTTTGATAATACGAAATTATCCGGTTTTGCATCTCCAGCACTTACGACTATAGATCAGAATCGGGTGACAATAGGACAAAGTGCTGCAGATACGCTGATCAGGCTGATTGAAGACAAATCCTTGGATGAGGGCATTGAAATTCGTGTGCCTACAAAGCTTATTGTGCGGAACAGCTGCACACGTGTATAATGTAAATAGTGAATAAAAATGGAAAGCCTGAGACATAATTATAGTGTTTCAGGCTTTTTATATGCAATACAAAAACATTTTGGGATGCCAAAGCTTTACAGGCTCTTGCTACTATATTGGAAATGGTTTATAATGTAACTATACTTTTTAAGGAGGGTAGATTATGGCTGAACAGGTTAGTGCTATTGAAATGGAAAAGAATCCTCAGTATTGCAGCTCTGTTGTAAAAAGTGCAATTTTGGACTTCGACGGGATAAGTGTTTCCATTTTTAGAAATAGTGCTGACGTGTATATAAATCCATAGTTCTGCAAATTTTACTCTATAAAATAGATTAACAGCGGACTCGGGTTTTATACTTCCGGGTCCTTTTTTGATGCCGGATTTATAATAGTTTTGCTAGTGATTTCTAAAAATCGGATAATGCTTTCTCATAAGCCTTTTTATGTCTGGGTTCCCAGGTATGAGGCTTATTTTATTTGCAAGGAAATACAATTATTACGATTCGGTTTGGAGGTTCAGTGATGAATATTAATGAAAGACTAGAAAGAAATATAAAAATCAGCTATTTTTATAGTTTTATGATGCAGTTCAATATAACGACAGCCATATGGGTATTGTATCTTTCCTATAAGGGAATTTCTCTTGTTGAGATAGGATTATTGGAATCCATATTTCATATAACCG
>JAUZPH010000052.1 GCA_030706065.1 Bacillota bacterium
ATAAAAGTGGCGGCTGCAAGCTATCGGCAGCCGCTTTTTACATTTGAAATCTATTCTGCCGTTATATGGCTTTTTTTATATGATGAAATTAATAATTTTTTTAATTGCTGCATATCATATCAAAGAGGTGATAATGTTGAAAAAGCAAGGAAACATTTATAAAGACAATTCTCTTGAGGAAATAGAATTGGAAAGACAGCGGTATATGCTCAGAGTCCCTGGAGTAACCGAGTTGAAGCTGACTCCTGATATTGAAAGCATATCTCACCTTCAACTTGATAAGGATCAAAAGAGTCAACGGTTCAATTAAAGATAACTAAAGGTATGCAAGAACAACAATAAACTCAGTGTTTATGAAAATACCGAGCTTTAACAGAATTTCCGGTATTTATATATAAAATTCAGAGCTTGGAAACCCTGTATCACAAGAAAGGAGTAAAACATTATGAATGACCAGATGTCCGGATATAGAAGAAAAATGGCACTTCTAGGCCAGAGGATGCTGGCGGAAGAAGAGGGCGATATGACTGCAGATTCTTCCATAAAGGAACAAATAGATGAGGAGCGAGAGAAAAGCTTCCGAGAAAATCAAAATGTACACAATGAGTTCAAGTAGGAGGGTTAAATCCCTCCTTTTTTAAGGTACACAAATCGTAATATGGTATTAATTTCTATCATATCTTTAGTAATATATGAAGTTGTTTTTGGGGTGGGAAAAATTATGAATAGGAATAAAAAGTCAAAATGGGAATGGTACAGTGTTAAATTACTGTTCGAAAGTGCTTTATTTGGAGAGCCAAACACGGATAAGATTGACGACAATTATCATAATGATGTCAAGCTCTATGAGGAATGTGTCGTTGTTGTAAGAGCTCAATCACTTGACCATGCATTTAAAGCTGCAGAGGCAAATGCAAAGAAATATGAAATGGAATATTATAACCCATATGATCAATTGGTCATCTGCAAGTTTGTAGATTTTTTAGACTGTTTCCGGCTGTCTGAGGAGGAAATCAAATCCGGAACGGAAGTTTACTCCAGATCAATGGAAATGCCTGTTAAAGAAAAGACTGAAGAAATTATAAAAGCTTACTTTCCGGAGTTCTCGGGTCAAAAGGCAAGAGCACTCAAAGAATCTCGTCTTTTTTCTGAGAGATAATCATATTCAAAATTATATATAAATCACTATGATGGCTTGTTAGGCAAGCCTTTGATAATCTTTATGCTTTTATAATAAATTATACTAAATTCTTGTTAATTTATTTGATGGAAATATGTAAAGTTATGGTATATGATATATGTATACTTTATGATAATTCATATTATGGAATAAATTGATTTTGAAAACCGGGAGATAAATGATGAAGATTTTAGAGACTGAAAGACTGATATTAAGGAGATTTTCCAGTGAAGATTGGAAAGACTTATATGAATATCTCTCCAATGTAAAGGCGGTTAAATATGAGCCTTATGATGTATTCACCATGGATGAATCGAAACAGGAGGCTGTAAACCGAGCAAATCTGGAAGAATTTTGGGCCGTCTGTTTAAAAGAAAATAAAAAGGTTATTGGAAACCTTTATTTCAAGCAACAGCAGCCTGATGAATTTCTAACCTGGGAGCTCGGCTATGTTTTTAATCCTTTATACGGTAGAAAGGGTTATGCCACTGAGAGCTGCAGAAGAATCATAGATTATGCCTTTAAGGAATTAAAGACGCGGCGAATAACCGCCATGTGCAATCCCAAAAATGCACCATCGTGGATGCTGTTGGAGAGGCTGGGCATGGGAAAAGAAGGACATCTGAGGGAGAATATGTATTTCAAATTTGATGAGCAGGGAAATCCAATATGGGCTGATACCTACATCTACTCTGTTCTATCAAAGGAATGGTTCAGTAATGAATGATCTTTTGCCATCTGAGACCTATCTCGATGATACAGATTGTATCTGCAAAGAAGATACAAGCCCTTTGATAACTTTATCATGGTAAAAATGATAAGTTGCTGTTTATTGATATATTGTCCTATCAGTTATGACACTATTGCTTACTGTAGTTTTAAATGAAGCCTCACTTGATTTTTTTACACTGCTTCTTTTGAAAAGGTTTCCAATACAATGTTATCTGAATTTTCACAGAAAATTGACAGCTTTTATAATATTATTTTTCTAGCATTTTGATAGAAAAGATTAATTGAGGGCCATGTGATTATGATGTCAGATCTATTGTGAGTTGTTAATATTTGAGTCATTAGCCTGCTGCAATATAGATATATAAGGAGGGAATACAATTCTATGAATTTAAGAGAATCCTTTTCACTACCTTATGCCAATACTGAACTTTGGTATTCTTGCCTTGACAGCCTTAAAGGAAATAACCAAATCATAGCTCAAAAGGTACTTCAGGAAGAGAGGTTTATTCGCCGTCCCTCCAATCCTTCTCTTATTGCCTATCATCTGTATGATACGGAGGTAAGTTATGAGAATGCTGAAATTATTGCCAGCAGCTTGCTCCGTTCCCAGGCCAATATTCGAAAACTTGCGATAATTGGCCTTTCTCCAGGGGGAAAGCATAATTTTAAAAAGTATCTCATAAACAATGGAAAGGCCTTCTCTGTACCGTTAAGATTTTTTGACAATTTTGAACTTGCAAAAGAATGGTTGGTACAAAGAGGGGAATAGTTTACACGCAATTATAAATAAGATTATTTGAGCACATAAATCCTTCTTCTTTGAGCAATACTTTAACCATGAGGAGGAATGGACATGGACGACAGATATGTTATGGAAATGGCTGATATGCTCGGTTCGCAGTCATACAAGGTCGAAGCACTCATAAATGTCTTAGTACAAAAGGGTACAATTACAAAGGAAGAATTTAATGCGGAATTGGAACATGTGATGAATGAGGCAGAAGCAGAGAGAAGCACCGATGAATATGTAATTGAAGAAATGAAAGAAAAAATAATGTTGAAATGAAAGAGGCATCCATGGGATGCCTTTCTTTGCCTCACCTTCCTAGATAAACTTATTATACTAAATATAAGCATTTACTCAATGCAAAGAAACCTGGTACTAAATTTATTAGCTTTAAGCTCTGAAGAAAAGAAGTGAATTGCTTTTTCACAGCACTTTTTACATATATAATTACCTTATTCCATAACATAATCACAGGAGGTGCTGTTATGGAAAGTCATGAAGCCTATGATATAATCCAATCTGCCGGATACGTAGATGTAATGTATAAAGACAGGACAGTCTGGATTGAACAGATAAACGACGATGAAAAAACTGTTTTAGTAAAAGACCTGGATAGTGACAAAGAATATCTTGTTTCCCTGGAACAACTGAGAAAGACGGATGGGGAAAGGGAATTTACAATAAGCTGATTAAGAGCCAAATATTTGGCTCTTAAAAAATATTCAAAAATAAAAATATATGATATATTTATATTTTATGGATTTAAATATATAATTATATAAATCCATATATATATGTTGGAATAATGCCATTTTATATTTATGAGAATGTTAAATAAACTTGAGACTGAAGATTAATGGAGGTAGTTATGAAAAGAGTCGCAGTCGTTTTTAATGGTGGTACGATTTCCATGATCCTTGATGAAAAAATAAAAGCTGCTGTTCCTGGACTCACAGGGGAGCAGATCATGAAGATGGTAACAGGCATAGAGAGATATTGTGAAATTGAAACCCTGACATTTTCAAATCTTCCAGGTCCCCACATGTCATTAGAAACCATGATGGAACTTGCAAAATACATTCAAAAGCTTTTAGATCGGGAAGATATTGACGGCGTTGTAGTAACACATGGTACTGACACGTTGGAGGAAACAGCCTATCTTGTTGATCTCTGCATTAATACAGAGAAGCCGGTGGTATTAACCGGGGCAATGAGAAGCAGCTCGGAGCTTGGATATGATGGGCCCTCCAATCTGGCTGCGGCTATTTGTACAGCAATTTCGGAGGAGTCGAGAAAAAGGGGAGTCCTGGTTTGCTTTGCAGGCGAATTAAACAGTGCCAGTGAGGTGACAAAGGTTAATACCATGAGCCTGAATGCTTTTGGTACACCAAGCTTTGGCCCCCTTGGAATAGTAGACGACAATAATGTTATATTTTATAGAACCATGAGGGACGAGGTAAAGATAGGCGTTGACAGCATTGATGCAAAAGTGGATCTTATAAAATGCTTTGCAGGTCAGGATTCAAGTCTTATTGACTTTTGCCTGGAGAAGGGAGACGATGGTATAGTTTTAGAGGCAATGGGGAGAGGAAATGTCCCTCCAACGATGCTTGACGGTATAAGAAGAGCTGTAGCCAAAGGGATTCCGGTAGTTTTGGTGTCGAGATGCTTTGAGGGACGAGTTTATGAATCCTATGGTTATGAAGGCGGCGGAAAGATGCTCAGGGAGATGGGGGTTATCTTTGCAGATCATATGCCGGGACAAAAGGCCAGAATTAAGCTCGTTTTGGCTTTGAGCAAGACAAAGGATGTCGAGGAAGTAAGAAGACTCTTTGAATCGGGGTTGTATACTCAATGATTTTCCTGCGTATAATGCAGCATTCTGATTATGATGGGGAAATTTATAAGTATCTATTTAAAGAAAGTAAAGAGATATCTATAATAAATTTAAGAAAAATTGAGATTTCCCGAAGATAATGGAGCAAATTAGAAAAATGCCTTGAAATATTGGTGATAATTTATGTATAATTATTATTATGAATTGCGAAGGCGAATGGAGATGGTTTGATGATTTACAGCATGACGGGCTTTGGAAGATCCAGTTATGAATTGGAGGGCAAAAAAAGCTTCAATGTGGAGATAAAAAGCATAAATCACAGGTATTTGGATATCAATATCAGACTGCCAAGGATGATGAACAGCATTGAAGAAAGAATCAGAAAGCTTATTAGCGGGAATATCAGCAGAGGAAAGATAGATGTCTTCATTACATATAATAACTATGAGAAACTGGGAGTTAGTGCAAGGTTCAACAGTACCCTGGGAGACAGTTATGTGAAGTGTCTCCAAGAGATTAAGAATAGATATCAGGATATCAGAGATGATATTTCTGTGTCGCTGGTAAGTAGATTCCCGGATGTAATTTATGTGGATGAAAATGAAGAAGACATTGAAGAAATCTGGGATATGCTTAGAAAAACTCTGGTAGAAGCCATTGACATGCTGAAGGATATGAGAATGGTGGAGGGAGAGAAGCTCAGTGAAGATATGGCTCAAAAGTGTGGGAATATAGTCAGGGAAGTTGACAAGATTGAGGAAAAGGCTCAGGGACATGTTGCTCAATATAAGGTTAAATTACATGACAGAATAAAGGAATTATTGGATAATGTTCAAATTGATGAAAGTCGATTGAACATGGAACTAGCCATCTATGCAGATAAATCCAGCATCGATGAAGAGATTACAAGGCTCAGAAGCCATATTGAACAGCTGAAGCACACATTGAAACTAAAAGAGCCTGTCGGCAGAAAGCTGGACTTTATAGTACAGGAAATGAACCGTGAAACCAACACAATAGCTTCAAAGTCAAATGACTTGGAGATCACGAATTCTGCTTTAAATATAAAAAATGAAATAGAAAAAATCAGAGAACAAATTCAAAACATAGAATAGTATAGGAGGATGAACATGAGTATCAAGTTAATAAATATTGGATTTGGCAATATTGTATCTGCAAACAGATTGGTAGCCATAGTAAGCCCTGAATCCGCTCCAATAAAAAGAATTATTCAGGAAGCAAGGGACAGAGGTATGTTAATCGATGCAACCTATGGAAGAAGAACAAGAGCTGTCATAATAACAGACAGCGATCATGTTATATTGTCAGCAGTTCAACCGGAGACCGTTGCTCACAGATTATCATCTAAGGATGAAGATACTGTAGATGAGGTTGAGGAATAATGAACAAAAAGGGCATATTAATAGTATTATCAGGTCCCTCCGGTGCAGGTAAAGGTACTATATGCAAGGCATTATTGGAAAAAGCTGATTTTTGCCTGTCAGTTTCAGCAACTACAAGACATCCGCGGGCTGGAGAAGTAGAGGGTAAGAACTATTATTTTTTGACAAGAGATGATTTTAAGGAAAGAATTAAGAAGGATGATTTTTTGGAATATGCCGAAGTTTACGGCAATTATTACGGTACGCCCAGGGGCAGTGTATTAGAAGCCATAGAAAATGGGAAAGATGTTATACTGGAGATAGATATCCAGGGTGCCCTTAAAGTAAAAGAGTCCTATCCGGGAGGTGTTTTTATATTTATTCTTCCGCCTTCCATGGAGGAGTTAAGGAACAGGATAATTCAGAGAGGAAGCGAAACGCCAGAATCTCTTATGACAAGATTTGTTTCGGCATATCAGGAAATCAATTATGTTTCAAAATATAATTATGCAGTGGTAAATGACACTGTGGAAGAAGCGGTAAGGAAAATCGAGAGCATAATTGCTGCCGAGAAATGCCGTGTTGACAGAATAAAAGAAGATATTTTAGATTCCAAGGAGGGTTTAATACATGAACAACTCTATGATTAATCCATCAGTAGTTGAATTATTAAAGAAGGTTGATAACAGATATTCTCTTGTTATTGTAACTTCAAAGAGAGCAAGGCAGCTCATCGAAGGAGCTGAGCCGCTGGTAAGGGTTGGCTCAAATAAAGCACTTTCAGTAGCGATTAATGAAGTTAATACTGGTGCCATTGTTTACGAGACACTAAAAGAGGGTATTAAATAATGGAATTCAAGAGAAATGTAGTGCTGGGGGTAAGCGGCGGTATCGCCGCCTACAAGGCACTGGATGTGGTGAGTGCATTAAGGAAAAAAGGGATAAATGTCGATGTCATAATGACAGAACATGCAGCCAAGTTTGTTACACCACTCACCTTCCAATCATTGAGCGCCAATTCAGTAATTGTTGATATGTTTGATGAGCCTAAGGTATGGGAAATTCAACACATTTCACTGGCAAAAAAAGCTGATCTGATTCTGGTTGTACCTGCTACCGCCAATATTATCGGGAAAGTGGCAAATGGCATTGCAGATGATATGCTTTCAACGACGATTATGGCATCCAAGGCTCCTGTACTTTTTGCACCTGCCATGAACACTGTAATGTATGTAAACCCTATTGTTCAGCAAAATATTGAACGATTGAAATCTATTGGTTATGAGTTTATTGAACCTGCTTCCGGGATACTGGCCTGCGGAGATGAAGGAAAAGGCAAGCTGCCTGACCCAAAGCTCATAACTGAAATTGCCTTGACGAAGCTATATACCAATAAAGATCTGTATGGAAAGAGGATTCTTGTAACCGCCGGCCCTACAAATGCCCCTATAGATCCTGTCAGGTTTATATGCAACCATTCATCTGGAAAAATGGGGTACTCAATTGCAGAAGTGGCAAGAGATCGAGGAGCAGAGGTAGTCTTAGTCTCCGGACCAACAAACCTGGATATACCTTATGGTGTTAAAGTAATCAGGGTAAATACCAACAGTGAAATGCTGAATGCAGTACTTGACAACTTTGATAATAGTGATATTGTAATAAAGTGTGCTGCAGTGGCTGATTACAAACCCGAGTCCTACAGCGAAATAAAAATCAAAAAGGCTGGAGGCATACTGGATTTGAGGCTGATTCAGGATACAGATATACTCTTTGAACTCGGCAGGCGGAAAACCGACAAGCAGATTTTAGTAGGCTTTGCTGCGGAAAGCAACGACCTTATTGAGAATGCTAAAACAAAGATTGTAAAGAAAAATTTGGATTATATAGTAGCCAATGATATCATGTTAAAGGATACCGGCTTTGGCTCGGATTATAATAAAGTAAGTATCATATCCAAAGACGGAGAGATAGTTAATTTAGATAAGATGAGTAAAAGAGCGGTTGGAGAAGAAATTTTTAATACTATTGTAAAAAGGCGCTAGTGCGCTTTTTTAGTTTATATGTATTTAAAAATACAGATATCCAAGTATAGAAACAACTATAATGTCAGCTGAAGGTGGTGATGAAGTGTATAAATATGCAGGAGTAGTTGTAAATAATGATTCAATAATGGTAGATAAGGTTTTCACGTATGAGATACCGGAGAATATGGCAGAAAACGTTCAGATAGGTTTCAGAGTGAAAGTTCCCTTTGGAAGAGGAGACAAACTGCTTGACGGCTTTATCATGAACTTAAGTGAAGAATACTCTGGTGATGTAAATTATATAAAGCCTCTCCGAAGGCTGTGTGATGAATTTCCTCTTTTCACGCCCAGGGATTTAAAACTCATGGATTTTATGAAAAGGAGATATTTATGCACTTACATCGATGCTATAAGGCTTCTTATACCAACTGGAATAACCAAGGGGATAACAAGCAGGGTGGAAAGTGTCCTCTATATAAAGAATCCACCTGGCGGCAGGCTTGAAAAATCACCCTATACAGAAATTTACGAAAAAGTTAAAAATGAAAACGGCGTATATAACAAGACAGCTTTGAGCAGAAAATTTAATTTTTCTCTGAGCTCTATCAACACCCTTTTAAAGCATGAAAATCTGACTACGGAAGAAGTGGTTGTAAACAGGCTGGATCACAGAGAATACGAGGAATATTCCCCCAAGATTCTGAATCCTGAGCAGGCCAATGCCCTTGAGACCATTTTAACCGGAGAAGATAACAAATATCTTATACATGGAGTAACAGGAAGCGGAAAGACTGAAGTTTATCTTCATCTGGTGGAGAATATGCTGAAAAGCGGAAAGGACAGCATAATGCTAGTCCCAGAAATCTCACTGACGCCTCAGATGGTGGAACGCTTCAAAGGAAGGTTTGGCAGAGACATCAGTGTCTTTCACAGCAAAATGTCCGATGGTGAACGATTTGATGAATGGATGCGTATAAAGAAAGGTAAGACCAAGATTGCCATTGGAGCGAGATCTGCTTTATTTCTGCCTTTTAAGAATCCAGGTATAATCATCATGGATGAGGAACATGAAAGCAGCTATAAATCTGAAAGCAATCCAAAGTATGATGCCAGGGAGATAGCAGAGTACATGTCAGCAATCAATGGCTGCAAGCTGGTTTTTGGAACAGCTACCCCTTCAATGGACACATATTTCAGAAGTAAAAACGGGGATATTAAGCTAATTGAGATAAAAAATAGAGCCGACAATGCAAAGCTTCCGGATATGGAACTTGTCGATATGCGAGAGGAGCTTGCAAACAACAACAGATCTATATTCAGTTCCAGGCTCTTCAAGGTCATGGATCAGAGTATAAAAAAAGGTGAACAGGTAATTCTCTTTCTGAACAGAAGAGGTTTTTCTACCTTTGTATCCTGCAGAAAATGCGGATTTGTATATAAATGTCGTCAGTGTGACATCACACTGACCTACCATAAAGAAGATAACCTTATGCACTGCCACTACTGCGGATACCGGCAGCCAGTCCATCAGAAATGCCCTCAGTGCGGCAGTAGTTATTTGAAATATTTCGGCATTGGCACTGAGAGGGTTGAAGAAGAAGTAAAGAAGTATTTCCCTTCGGTAAAAACATTACGAATGGATATGGATACCACAAGAAAGAAGAATTCTTATATCAATATATATGAAAGCTTTAAGGCAGGAGAAGCTCAGGTGCTCATAGGCACTCAGATGATTGCAAAGGGGCTGGACTTTCCAAATGTAACCCTGGTGGGAGTACTGGCGGCGGACTTAACTTTGAACCTTCCGGATTACAAGTCCTCTGAAAGAACCTTTCAACTTCTCACACAGGTGGCTGGAAGGGCAGGAAGGAGCAATAAAGGCGGAAGAGTAATCATTCAAACCTATACACCCGATCATTACAGTATACAATGTTCCATGGCCAATGATTATGATGGCTTTTATAATAAAGAGATAACTGTCCGCGATAATATGAATTACCCTCCCTTCAGTGAGATAATAAATATAAACTTAAACTGTGCCAAAGAGGACTTGCTTATTAAAACCATTAAAGAATTGGGCGAGAAAGTGAAGTTTTTTTTAAAGGACCGGAAGGAAATAGATGTATTGGGGCCATGCCCTTGTGCCATCTCAAAGATAAAGGAGATGTACCGTTGGCAGATAATATTAAAGGGAGCCTTTGATTACGGATTAGCAGAAGACATTAAAGATGTAGTGTATGACAGCCTGAAAAATGTATATACTGAAGTAAAATTGAATTTAGATGTAAACCCTAATAATTTGATATAGAGGAAGATGTGTGAGTTTAAACATTAATGAATTCACCGGAGAAAATATCGAATCTTCACCGATTTTTTGGAGGTGAAAATTATAAATATAAACTCACACATCAATAAGAAGGAGGATTATAAATGGCACTCAGGAATATAAGGAAGGATAATGACGAAATACTGCGGAAGAAAAGCAGAAGAGTAGATGATGTAAATGACAGAATTAAAACTCTGGCAAAAGATATGCTTGAGACAATGTACGCTGCCAACGGAGTAGGCTTGGCAGCCCCGCAGGTCGGAATATTGAAGAGGGTCATAGTTGTAGACGTGGGAGAAGGGCCTCATGCCTTTATAAATCCTGAAATCGTTGAAAAAAGCGGAAGCTGTGTTGACCTTGAAGGCTGCTTGAGCCTTCCGGGAAGACAGGGAGAAGTGGAAAGACCGACAAAAATCAAGGTAAATGCCTTGAATGTGAATGGAGAAGAGTTTGAATTAGAAGCAGAAGACTTTTTTGCAAGGGCAATATGTCATGAAGTAGATCATCTGGAAGGAATATTATTTATTGATAAATTAGTAAAAAGTGAGGAAAAATAACTATGAAGATTGTTTTTATGGGAACTCCGGAATTTGCAGTTCCTACGCTAAAGGCATGTATAGAAAATTTCGAGGTAAGTGCAGTACTCACTCAGCCTGATAAACCGAAGGGCAGAGGTAAGAAACTCGGTTTCAGCGAGGTAAAGGAAGAGGCCTTAAAACATGTTATTGATATATATCAGCCGGTAAAGCTTAGAAATGACAGGGAATGCATTGATAAGTTAAAAGAACTTCAACCGGATTTTATCATCGTCGTTGCCTACGGACAGATACTTCCCAAGGAAGTTCTGGATATTCCAAAGTACGGATGTATCAATCTTCATGCGTCTCTTCTTCCCAAGTACCGGGGTGCAGCTCCGATAAACTGGTGTATAATTAATGGTGAGAAGTTGTCCGGGAATACAACAATGCTTATGGATGTAGGCCTTGATACCGGTGATATTCTCATGCAGAGCAGAATAGAGATAACTCACGATATGACTACAGGTGAACTTCATGACCTTTTGATGGCGGATGGTGCCTCCTTAATGGTAGATACTATAAGAGGAATATCAGAAAACCGCATTATACCTGTAAAGCAAAAGGACAGTGAGAGCTGTTATGCTTCCATGCTGAACAAGGAAATGGCCAGGATCAATTGGAGCGGCGAGGCTGAAGACATCCATAACCTGATAAGAGGATTAAGCCCTCGGCCTGTTGCATATACCGATTATAGAGGTGAGAATATGAAGGTCTTCAGTGCCGAAGCTCTTGGTGCGACAAGGGGTGAAGTTCCCGGAACCATAGTAAAAGTAAGCCGGGAAGGTATTTTGACGGCCTCTATTGATAAATATGTACTTATTAAAGAAGTACAGTTTGCAAATTCCAGAAGAATGAGAGTTGAAGAATATTTAAATGGAAACACAATTGATGAAGGTGAGATGTTCAGATGAACAGCAGACAAATTGCAGTGAAGATTTTAAGACAGATTTTGGAGGAAGGAGCCTATTCAAATATTGTTCTCAGAAATTCTTTGAACAAGTATGAATTAAAGGAACAGGATAGGGGGCTGATTACTGAAATTGTATATGGAACCCTTAAATACAGGTATACTATAGACAGCATACTGTCCAGCATGGTCAGGGATCCTCTTGATAAAGTGGATAAAGATATCCTGAATATACTCAGAATATCTATATACCAGTTCCGTTACCTCGACAAGGTGCCTGAATATGCTGTGGTTAATGAAGGTGTAAACCTGGCAAAAAAGGTTTCTTTGGGTGCCGGTAAATTTGTTAATGGTGTACTGAGAAACTACCTTAGGAGTAAGGAAGGTGATTTCAAAGTAAAACCAGGTATTATAAATGAGCTTTGTTTTAAGTATTCCTTTGAAAAATGGATGGTAAAACTCTTTTTAGATCAGTACGGCAGGGAAGCAGCTGAAAAAATTTTGAACGGTTTAAATTCAATACCCCCTGTTACCATAAGAATAAATACATTAAAATCCAATTATGATGATGTATTTAAAAGGCTTGTGGAGCTGAACTATACCGCTGAGGAAGGCGAAGTCTGTCCTGAGGCTGTTAAGCTCATCAAAGGGAGCAGCGTGGAAAACAATCCTCTCTTCAAGGAAGGACTATTCACTGTACAGGATGAAAGTGCCATGCTGGCATCCCTTGCGTTAGATGTAAGGGAGGGGATGAAGGTACTGGATATCTGTGCCGCTCCCGGTGGAAAAAGCACTCATATGGCGGAACTGATGAATGATGAAGGCTCAATTTATTCCGTCGATTTATATGAGCATAAGGTTAAGCTGATAGGGGATAATGCCAGTAGATTGGGGATACATAATATAGAACCGCATATTATGGATGCAGGTGTTTTTAATGAGAAACTTGTTGAGAAATTTGACAGAGTTCTTGTAGATGCCCCATGTTCAGGGCTAGGAATTATAAGAAAAAAACC
>JAUZPH010000520.1 GCA_030706065.1 Bacillota bacterium
CGGATGTTCTACAGATCCGACCTTAACCAACACTCCCCCTTCAACTTTTTCAATAACGGGTACATGTTTTTCAACAGCAGCCTCTGTAGTATTTTCATTCAATTTTTTCATTGGCTGACCGCAGCAGGTTAAAGTTCCGCCTGAAGCATGAACTACCTCAACCATGTTACCGCAAATGGAACACTTGTAAACATTTCTTAACTCTGTCATATTTCTCACTCCATTTCATTTATATATTATTGACGGAATTATTTATTGCTTAATAATAATTATTCTACATAATTTATAAAATTCCTTCTTTTATAAATAATTTATTCAATATAATATAAAAAAATAACTGCACAATGTTAAAAGAGGATGATTCCCCATCTAATTGAGAAACCACCCTCTTAAAAACAATTATTATTTATTATTCACTCTTGATTCTCATTCTGTAGAAGGAGCGCCATACAAATACAAGAGCTACTACAAAGAATATAGCACCTATATATGGAGCAACATCTCTGAATTTCTCAGAAATGGCAATCTCCATAGCCAATGTTCCAAACAGTGTGGTAAACTTGATTATTGGGTTCAAAGCTACAGAAGAAGTATCCTTGAACGGGTCACCAACTGTATCACCTACAACGCAGGCATCATGAAGAGCTGATCCCTTTTCCTTCAAATCAACTTCAACAACCTTCTTTGCATTATCCCAGCAGCCGCCGGCATTAGCCATAAATACAGCCTGGAACAATCCAAATACTGCAATTGATATGAGATAAGCTATGAAGAAGGCAGCAGGGTTGTTATCAGTACCTCTTGGTGCTGATAAGAATGCAAATGCCAGTGCAAAGGAGAATATGGCAATAAATATATTTAACATACCTTTCTGTGCATACTGAGTACAGATCTTAACAACGTCCTTTGATTTTTCAGTTGATGCCTTCTGATCTGCATTTTCATCCAGCTGAATATTCTCTTTAATATATTCAACAGCTCTGTAAGCTCCAGTGGAAACAGCCTGAGTTGCTGCTCCTGTAAACCAGTATACGACTGCACCGCCACAGAGGAATCCGAATATAGTGTAAGGATTCAACAGGTTCAGTATCTGTTCAGGCTGAACACCCAGTACTTTCTGAATTACAAGTATCAAAGAGAAAATCATTGTAGTCGCTCCAACTACTGCTGTTCCGATAAGCACTGGTTTAGCAGTTGCCTTAAAGGTGTTACCTGCGCCATCATTGGCCTCAAGGTAATACTTGGCCTTTTCAAAGTCGGGCTTAAAGCCGAAGTCCTTCTTAATTTGCTTTTCTATACCAGGAATTTCTTCTATAAGTGAAAGCTCGTAAACAGACTGTGCATTATCAGTAACCGGTCCATAGCTGTCAACGGCTATAGTAACAGGTCCCATACCCAAAAGTCCAAAAGCTACCAGTCCAAAGGCAAAGATTGAAGGATATGTCATTATGTCACGAAGACCAAAGGTGCTTGCTACATAAGCGATGAGCATCAAAACAGCAAATACCATACCCTGCCAGAAGGCACTGAAGTTACCTGCTACAAAACCTGAAAGTATGTTTAAGGAAGCTCCACCTTCTCTTGATGCGCCAACAACTTCTTGAACATGCTTTGACTTACCGCTGGTAAATATCTTTGTAAATTCTGGTATTAAAGCACCGCCTAATGTACCGCAGCTGATGATGATTGAAAGAACAATCCATAGATTTGCTCCCTTGGAAGCAACTTCGGTACCTGGTCCTATAAGCAGATAGCTTACAGTGAAAGTAACTATCATTGATAAGATGGAAGTAATCCATACCAAATTGGTAAGGGGTTTTTCAAAATCGATATCATCCAGCTTACCATATCTGGCATTGCTGAAAGCCTTGTTTATATAGAAGGATACAACTGAAGTTATAACCATTAATATACGCATGGCAAATATCCATATGAGAAGGTTCTTTTGTAGCATTTCTTTATCTGCTCCAAGTACACCAAGACATATGAAGGATATAATTGCGACACCAGTTACACCGTAGGTCTCAAAACCGTCAGCAGTTGGGCCGACGCTGTCTCCTGCATTATCACCGGTACAGTCTGCAATAACACCAGGGTTACGAGGGTCATCTTCCTTAATTTTGAAGACAATCTTCATGAGATCTGAACCTATATCGGCAATCTTTGTGAAAATACCTCCGGCTATACGTAATGCGCTTGCACCAAGGGATTCACCGATAGCAAAACCTATAAAGCTTGCTCCAGCCAAATCACGTGGAACAAATCTGAGTATTATTAACATCATGAAAAGTTCAACACATATTAGAAGTACTCCGATGCTCATACCGGCATCAAGAGGTATGTTCAAAAGCTTTAATGGCTTCCTTTCCAGTGAGGAAAAGGCCATTCTGCTGTTTGCCAGAGTGTTCATACGGATTCCGTACCAGGCCACCCCATAGGATCCCAGTATACCGATTACTGTCCAGCAAAGTATTAACAGTACACCGCTCACGGCAGTCCCCTGCAAGTAACCAAAATAGAATGCTACTATAACAGCTATTAGTGCAAGAAGAATTGCTATAAACTTACCCTGTTGAATAAGGTATGTCTTACAAGTCTCAAAAATGATATTTGATACATCAAGCATTGACTTGTGTGCCTTGATCTTTCTTATTTTTACAAACTGATAGAACCCAAAACCCATACCACACAGACAAACTACCAATCCAATGAGCAGGAAATTATTCTGCCATGGATCCAGCTGCGGAACCTTCAGGTCAGATTCATTTGCAAAGGCAGCTACTGGTGAACATAGGAAAACTAAAACTAAACTTAGCAAACCTATAAAAGATATAGTTCCTAATTTCTTAGACTTGAACATATATATTGCCTCCTTAAATTATACTTGAGGATACTGCATAATTTACATATTTAATCTTTCATTAGAAAATGATAAGTATCGGTTATTTTCTACTTGAAAAAATACTAAAAGATAAAATTATGCAAATTCTCGACTTAAGTGATATTTGGATATTATGTTTTTTTCAAGTCGTTTCCCATACATAGTAAGAATATTAAGCTTGTCCCTTATGTCCACTTAATGGACACTAACCCTTAGTAAATTTGATACCGTTTTCTTTTTCAGCTTACTATCACCTCGAGTCTGTCATGAAGCAGTCTTGTCGATTTTTGGCGCCATCTGAAAATAAAG
>JAUZPH010000521.1 GCA_030706065.1 Bacillota bacterium
TTTCAGAACCGGGGCCGGGATCAGGCATATCCGGTACATTCTGTACACTTACCCCTGTGGGATAGGAGGTGTTTTCTCCTGCCGGAGTTATCCATTGGTGTGGATTTCCGTCGCTGATCCATGGTGTTATGCCTCCGTGCAAGTGCAGGGTGGCACGGTTCTGGGTATAGGTTTCGGTACCCATCTTTGGCCCCATTCCTGCGCCCATGGCTGTGGTATCAACGGGTAAAAACAGGTCTCCGCCGGATCCGGTGGGGAGCTTGTTTGTGAACTTTACCCTGACAGGCCTGTCCTTCTGGGCTATGATCATTGGGCCCAGGTAGCTTGGCCGTTTGACCGTCGGGTCCGTAGTGTTAACCTGCATATAACCCCTGAGTGTAGTAGCCGGCAGGTCCTTGTGAAGTTGTTCCGTATACTGTACAAGCGCTATTTCATAATAGTCCGAGCCGGGATAGGTGGTCTTGTCCGGAACAGCCACGGGAATATATTGTCCAAGATCATTGGAATTAGCTGCGCCAAGGCCCGGCAGTGAATCTACGAACTTGCGGAGGCCCGTCCCAGGAATGACGTTTCCGTTGGCATCAAGCTCCGGAAGAGGGCTGTTGGCAAAGTTCGGTATGGTACCAAAGTAATCCGGGGTACCTCCGGGATCCGGGGTCATGTTCATTCCCGACATAGCCTGTGTTCTTACATTTCCTCCTGAAAGGGAGTAAGACAAAACCAATGCCGAAACCATGACACTCAGATATTTGAGTCTGTTCTTCTTAAGTGTCTTAACATGGGTTTTCATAAGATACCTCCTTAATATAATTTAGTTTCAGCCATATATGGATAAATCAGTTCAGGAGTATAGTTTATACTATGTGTGTGTATGAAGTAGTGCAGCGAATGAGCAGAAATGCAGCGAAGAACTTAGAAGCAATTTACCTTATATACTTTATATGGATAATTTATATTATAATAACATAAGTAATAATTATTATCAATACAGGTAATAGTAATTATTAATAAATATTAATTTAACAATGTTTTCTTATAAATCGTATCCATTTTACAGTATTTAGCTGAAAGGTGTTTAATGCAATTCAATTATCCTTCAGCTAAAAAAACAACCTGCTCCAGTTTCCGACCCGGAGCAGGTTGTTCTTTTAACTATATTAAGATTATTGGCCTGACAGAAGGCTGATAAATTTAGTCATATCCTGAGAATTATACATTGCCATTCTATGTACAAAATAGAGTCCGTCTTTTTTCTGTGCCAGTCCCTTTTGAGTAGTGACAGCCAGTTTATATCCGGCAGCTTTTGCTGCGTTTTCAGTAAAGGAATTGAATTTTCCGGAAGGGTAGGCAATATAGTTCACCGGGCTGTTTAGAATGCTCTCGAGCTTCTCCCTGGATTGTTTTAACACCCTCAGCTGCTCCTCATAACCCAGTTTTGACAAATCCGAGTGTATAAGAGTATGGCTTTCTATTGCTATGCCATTTTGGGACATCTCTTTAAGCTGCTCTGAAGTAAGAAAAGCTCCGTTGGTATCTATATTGTCGGTGATTATAAAGATCGCAGCCTTGAAATTAAATTCCTTAAGAACCGGGAAGGCACTTGTATAATTATCTTCATAACCGTCATCCAGTGTAATTACTACAGGCTTATTAGGAGGAGACATGGTTCCGTTAAGACAACCATAAAGCTCGTCCAAACTTATGGGCGTGTATCCGTTATCCTTTAGATACTTCATTTCGGCACGGAATTTATCCTTTGGAATTCTGAGATTATTTCCTTCCTGAAAATCAATTGAATGATACATCAGAACGGGGATAGCAGTGGAATTTAGCATTTCCTGTTTCCTTTGCGCCTCTAATCGCTTCTTCTCTTCCTGCTTTCTTTGTTCCTCTTTCTGTTTTTCTTCCTCCAATTTCCTCTGCTCTTCAATACGACGGGCTTCTTCCAATTTATTGTTCAAATCCGAGTACTCATTAATTTTTTCATCCAGGATGCTGTCCGGTACATATTGCTTCGCTGAAAGCAGCATATCATTTGCGGCTTTATAATCCTGGGTAATAGCCTTGCCTTCTGCAAAAGTTAACTGACTATATAAAAACAGCCTTTTACAGTTTTCTATCTTTTCCCTTGAGGCAGCAAAACGTGAAGAATCTTCCTTTGAAACATAATTGTAAGCTTCAATTGCCTTTATATATTCACCTTGCTGCAGATAATCTTCACCGTCCTGGAATACTGCCTTTGACTTAATAAGTGAATGTGCCTTATCTATATCCTTTAAGCACTCATCTTTGTATTTTGGAAACAGGCTGATTACCCTGTTCCATGTATCAATAGCTTGTCCATACTTTTCCGACATTAAATAATTTTCCGCCTGGTCCATATAATTTTTAAACTTATAATCCCTATAAATATAAACACTAAGAGGTGCAGATATTGACACAAATATTATGAAAATCAGCAGGATATAAAGCTTTTTTCTGTTCTTTTTAACTTGATACTCAACCATTGTCGAAGGTCCTTCCTTGATAAAATTTAAATTATAATGCCACTAATATTTTACAGGACAAACATTCTGTTGTAAACAGTTTTGGTAGATGGATATAGATTGAGGTATAGTAAAGTCATAGGGAGTACGAAAAAGTATTAATATAGTGTATGGATTAAACATATGGAAAGGTATTGTGAAATTAAATGAGTTATAGTATATAATTTGAGGTTATATTAGCCAAATATTGATTAAAATGTATCTATCCTATACAATTATTTAGAGAGGCTGAGTAATCGAAAATAATGTGAAATTTTGACGATGGAGAATGCTAACCTGAGAGGAGTGATATTTATGATAATGCCGACACATATAGTTGCTGCAGCTGGCGTAGTAGAAAATGACCGAGGAGAGATTTTGCTGGTAAATACATATCATGGTGGATGGGTTTTCCCTGGCGGGCAGGTTGAAGTTGGAGAGAACATCATTGATGCGGTTATAAGGGAGATAAGGGAAGAGAGCGGAATAAATGTAACTGTAGACAAACTCTTTGCCATATCCTCAAACACAGCAACCCACAAAGGGTATAACGGAGTTGAAATCGTACCTACGAAGGTAATGATGGATTTTATGTGTACTTATGTTGGTGGTGAACCAGGAGTTTCGGATGAAACTTCGGAATCTCGATGGGTAAAAAA
>JAUZPH010000522.1 GCA_030706065.1 Bacillota bacterium
GTGTATTATCAGTCCAGATACGATTGTTATTGATTTGATCACCCATACTGGCACCGATATTGTGATAAAAACCGGTATAGTCATTGCCTGCAGTAAAAGTATCACTGTAATCCTTTGACGGTTCGTTTTCTACAAAGCCAAGGTAGCTTCTGTAACTGAAGTTATATGCCGGCGGCGGAGTCTTTCCGATTAACACAATAGCCTCGTCAGCACGGAGCTTATAGTCCATTCCCGGCATTGAGTACACTATATTAGCCGGATAGTTATCAGGAGCCTGAGGATTATAGCCTTTTGGAGGCTTCTGACCTGGAGCTGGATCCTGGTTTGGCGCCGGCGGCAGGATATAGGTTGCATAGGGTGCACCGGCATTGTTGGCAAAGGCAGTGTCCATTTTACCTTCACTGACCAGCTTCAGCATGTCAAAATACGTCAGTTTCCCTTCCTGAACAATGAAACCTCTTTCTTCCAAAGTAGAGATAAAATCTGTTACCTTTATATCCTCATCATTTGCATAATCAGAGAATTGTATTGAGTAGTTCCGGTTATACATCCGTGTATTGACGCAGTAAGGACAGGAGTACATATTGCAGCTATCACAAGGTGATAAACTGTACATTGGAGGGTTAAAGTTATCAGGACATGTATTATACATATTGTTCTTCCTTTCACAGACTCTAAACTATCTTATGTTAAGGGAATTAAATTTGTGAAAGGAGACAAGGGGACGGAGCTTTTGTCGCAAAAATAAAATATTTTATCTGTTAAAACTGTACGCTATAGCTTTCAAAACCTATAATTTATATATGCGCCTTGGATTATCATACAGACAAAGCTTCATCACATATTTTGCATAGTTAAGATCCATACGCCCGATTTTAATTCTATATGCAAAGGCCCCGTATAAATTCTCAAGAGCATGCTCCAGCTGTCCACAAACCTGCTCAGGCAATGTGTTGACATCTCCACCAAAGCCGATAATCTTATTGGCTGTCACGCATATTAATATATTCCTCACAGGTTCCATAAGGTGAACCTTCGAAAAAGCCGCGAAGCTCTGCCCCATAATCCATTTCGTCAGGTATCCCATAACGAAATCTCGTATCATCAAAAAGCTTTCTCACCGGTTGTACTCTGATTGAGTATAATTTCAATTTTAAACCCCAGCCATCCAGCCGGGGTTTTTATCATAGAAAAGAGAGTGATTAATTTCACTCAACTTAATATCTGTAAGCAGTATGCTCTCTTAATCAAAGAGTATAATACTGCTTGCAATAGGAAGTACAGCCCAATGACTGAACCGGCACTGAGCATCAACCGATCCATGATGTCCTCTCCTCCCAGCATGCTGTTTGAGAACCAGATGGTGGAGAGTCCCGGTATCACTGCCAGAATCAGGGGAAGGAAGAATATGAGCCTCATCTCCTTTGATACCGCCTGAACAATTTCCTTATCGGTAATTCCGACCTTGTAAAGCTTGAAAAACTTTTCCCGGGCACCTGGGAGGTCTGTAAACTGCTTGAAGTAGAGCACGGTGATGGAGGCTATGAAGAACAGGATACCAATCATTCCAAGGATGAAGACTGCCAGGGAATAATTTTGCCTGAAGGCTTCATAAAATTCAAAGGTGGAGGCTGTACCAAAAAGTTTGACATTTGACTCTTCGGCACCTTTGTTGCTGTTTTCAAGGAACTCTTTTAATCTTGCCACCGTATCCTTGGTCTTTTCCCAATCTTGAAAAGTATAGCTGCGGTATTGTCCAATCTGCTCAGGGCTTATATTTTTTCTTATTGCCGCATAGTCTGAATCGCTTATAACAATTCCTGCCTTTGAAGGATACAGGCCAAGCCCTGATATCCACACTGCATGAAGAACCATGCTGCAGTTCAGCTCATAGCTGCCTGTCATTACCTCCAGTTCAAGCCTACCGAACTGCGGCGCATAGTTAGTCATCACCTGGCTGCCCGGAATGATTATTCCGACAGCTTCTCCATTCTCAACCTTCAAATTGCCATGAGTTGCCCCGTTATAGGCGGATTCGGAAACAAAGGGCTTTGATTTCAAGAGGTCTGACGGGTCTGTATCGTCCTTGATGTTCAAGGATAAAAACTCTGTGCCCCTTTGACCGGACAAAGGGGTTTTACTGCCCTGGAATACTGTATTCAGTGACTCCGGTGACAGCCTGTTTACAGTACCGAGCTCAATATATTCCAGATGATTTGGCTGCAGCAATTCGGACATTTTCTTTGAATGACTGTACATTGAGAAGGTCATACCGAGAAACAGGATGATCATAGTACTAAGAATACTCAGTACGAGAAGCACCTTTTTGTTCTGCTGGAACTTTTGATTTATCTCTGAAGCTGTCAACAGATTTCTGTAATAGAGGTCTGGTCTTACTTTAATGAATTGCAGCAGTCCATTCCCAAGGTTGGAAATCACAAGATAAATTCCACCAAAGGCAAAGGCCAGGGAAAGGAGTGCCGCTGCATCGAATATCTTTAAATCCCGGTTATTGTATGCAAAAAGCAGTACAAAGAAGGAAGAAAACACTGCCAGAAGCCCTATTAGTCCAAGCACCAGGCTGAACCTCTTGTGATTTTCAACCCTCCGAGCCTTTTGAAAAAGTCCTGCGATGTCAAGCTTTCTGAGGGAAAGGCTGCTGCGCAGTATCACAAACAGAAAGATTGCCGAAAATATTCCAAGTGTAAGAGCAAAGGATTTGTAATTTAGTGAATAACTGAAATTTTCAATACCTAGAAGTTCTAATGCCACCATTTGAAACAGCCTGGAGAAAAGCAGGCCGGTACATAATCCAAGGAGGACGGAAAAGAGGATGACAAGCACATTTTCAAACAAGATAAGTTTTCTGATGTGCCTGTCACTCATTCCAAGGGCCATGTATACACCGAATTCCTTGTACCTGGACTTAATGAATGCCGAATGGGCGTAGCTGACAAAGAAGAGGGCAAAAAGTGATATGGAAAACAATCCTGTTGAAAAAACCAATTTGAAGCCTTCGTCCTGATTAAGGTTACCGTTGAAAAAAAGTGCCGAATACATGAAGAATATCATGATGGAAAAACTGCTGCACATAAAGTAGGACAGATATTTCTTGAGATGGTGCTTGAAGTTTTTTACGACAATGGCTTCAAAGGTCATTTCTTTCACCTCCCAGAAC
>JAUZPH010000523.1 GCA_030706065.1 Bacillota bacterium
AACATTCCATAACCGTACTCCGCATTATCCTCAAATAAGGAATTTCCCCAGGATGGGCCTTTCCCTTCGGCATTTGTGCTGTAGGCAATGGACGGCGCGCTGGCTCCCCATATGGAGGAACAGCCGGTGGCATTTGCTATCATCATTCGTTCACCGAATAATTGAGTCAATAGCCTGATATATGGAGTTTCTCCACAGCCCGGACAGGCACCGTTGAATTCCATGAGAGGCTTTGCAAACTGGCTGCCCTTCAAGGTGGTCTTATCCATCAGATGGTCTTTTGTAGTAACAGAAAGGCTAAATTCCCAATTCTCTGCTTCAGCTTCAATTTCCAAATCCGCCGGTTTCATTATCAAGGCCTTGCCCGGTGCAGGGCATACATCGGCACAGTTGCTGCAGCCTGTGCAGTCCAGTGGGCTTAGCTGGATTCTGAATTCATAATCCTCAAGTCCTTTACCGGCAGCTTTCTTTGTTTTAAAGGTATCCGGTGCTTTAGCCTTTTCATCTTTATCCAGTAACAGGGATCGTATAACAGCATGTGGGCAGACATATGAACACTGGTTACATTGAATGCATTTATCTATCTGCCATTCCGGAATCATGATTGCAATTCCACGCTTTTCATAAGCAGTTGTGCCCAGAGGAAAGACTCCATCCTCCATACCCTTGAAGGCACTGACAGGAAGCTCGTCGCCTTCAAGCCTTGCCATAGGTCTCTGTATGTTCTTAACAAAGTCAGGTTCATCCTTAATCGGCATTTTTTGATCTTCAGCATTTGCCCAGGAGTCGGGTACCGTCACTTTATGCACTGCGTTAACGCCCTCGTCAATGGCAGCCTTATTCATCTGTACAATTTTTTCGCCCTTCTTGCCATAGGTTTTCTCTACGGAACTTTTCAGGTATTCCACTGCATCCTCTACTGGAATAACCTTTGCCAGCTTGAAGAAGGCGGACTGCATAATCATGTTAATTCTTCCACCAAGCCCTATATTTTGAGCTATCCCAACAGCATCGATTATATAGAAGTTAATATTGTTTTTGGCAATATATCTCTTGATGGACGCAGGAAGTTTGCTGTCCAGTTCCTCCTCTTTCCAAGGGCAGTTGAGTACAAAGGTTCCACCTTTTTTCAGGCCCTTTAACAAATCAAAATGATTTACATAGGACCTGTTATGACAGGCGATGTAATCTGCATCATAAACAAGATAAGGGGAACGGATTGGCTTGCTTCCAAACCGCAAGTGGGAAATGGTACTTCCGCCGGATTTTTTACTATCGTAGGAGAAGTATGCCTGCGCATATAAATTGGTATTATCTCCAATAATCTTGATTGCTGTTTTGTTGGCTCCAACGGTTCCGTCGGAACCAAGGCCCCAGAACTTGCAGCTTATGTTGCCCTGCGGTGTTGTATCCACGATTTCCTCTTCAGGAAGGGAGGTGTTGGAAACATCATCAACAATACCTATAGTGAACCTGTTCTTCGGTTGATCCTTTTTTAAGTTATTAAACACAGCGATTATCTGTGAAGGCCGTGTATCCTTTGAGGCCAGACCATATCTTCCGCCGACTATAAGCGGCTTATCCTGAACATTATAGAAAATATTCATTATATCCAGATATAGAGGTTCTCCGACGGAACCGGGTTCCTTTGTACGGTCCAGTACAGCTATCTTCTTCGCAGTCTTTGGGAATACCCTGAAGAAATAGTCCGGACTGAAAGGCCTATACAGATGGACTTTTATGACTCCTACCTTTTCACCTTTTCCAATCAGGTAATCTATAACCTCGTGGATTGTATCGCAGACAGAGCCCATTGCCACAATGACATATTCGGCATCCGGTGAACCATAGTAATCAAAGGGGTGATAGATTCTTCCTGTTAACTTCTCAATATCTCTCATGTAGTTCTCAACAATATCAGGAACTGCGTCATAATACTTGTTTACAGACTCTCTCATCTGGAAGTAGATATCCGGGTTCTGTGCAGTTCCTCTGACCGTTGGGTGTTCCGGGTTAAGTGCCCTTTCCCTGAATCTCTTTATTGCTCCGTAATCAATGAGAGGTGATATATCCCCGGGTTCGATGATTTCTATCTTTTGATATTCGTGGGAAGTTCTGAAGCCATCGAAGAAATGCACGAAAGGTAGACTTGCCTTTATAGCAGACAGATGTGCTACGTTTGCAAGATCCATTACTTCCTGCACATTGGAGGAAGCCAACAATACTGCTCCGGTCTGCCTTATCGACATTACGTCCTGATGATCGCCGAATATTGAAAGAGCATGGGTTGCCAAGGCACGTGCACTAACGTGAAGCACTCCCGGCAATAATTCTCCGGACATCCGGTACAAGTTTGGAATCATCAAAAGCAGTCCCTGAGATGCAGTATATGTAGTTGTAAGTGCCCCGGCCACCAAGGAGCCGTGAACGGAACCGGCAGCACCTGCCTCGGACTGCATCTCAACTACCTTTACAGGCTGGCCGAATATATTCTTTCTGCCATGGGCGGACATCTCATCAACACTCTCTGCCATTGGGGTAGAGGGTGTTATCGGATAAATTGCAGCCACTTCGGTATAAGCATAAGAAGCTTCTGCTGCTGCCTGATTTCCATCCATGGTTTTCATCTTTTTAGCCATAGATTTTAGCCTCCTTAAAAGTAAATTTATATTTTTTCCTATCTATTATTTACAATTGGCTAATTCTCCATACATGAAAAAGTATCGGGTGAAAGTTTCTCGCACACCAAATGGCTGAGAACTACAACCATTCATTGGAATTGTGTGACCAATATGGTATAATTCGTTCTATAAGGGAAATTGTTGATATATGTTGTGTTTTCCAATATAGATGTGGAAATAGTGAAAAAACAACCAGGGAGTGGATTTTATGCTGCAGGAATCAACCGGGAGAGAAAAGGACGGGGCTATTTTGTTAAGAAACATGGCTCTTTATAGTATTGTCCATGCTCTTGTGGATTTTACATGCGCCGCGGTAATACTGAGTAAGGCAACGGCAGTTCTGTTAAGTGAAGATAGCTATGTCTTTATGATAATATTATATAATATTATTGCCTTTGCTCTTCAAGCACCATTAGGGTACCTAGTGGACAAGCTAAGAAAACCTGTACAAGCTGCATTGTTATCATATTTTTTTCTAGCAGCAGGGGTTCT
>JAUZPH010000524.1 GCA_030706065.1 Bacillota bacterium
ACTACTCCTGACCCTCCTAATTCACCCATTGGTATAGGAAAGGGGATTTTTCCGGGGAGAGTGACATGGGTCAGAAATCTGAACGCTGCAACCTGGGATGGATCTACCGGATACTGGTGGGAAAGTAAGAATACAAATCAGGCCTTGGTGGACGGCATGGTTTCCGATTCCGTTCAGGCTTTAACCGGAACCGGTAACGATGCAGATTCCTGGGATAAAATTTTCAGGTATTTTAATCAAAATCATAACAAGGGGAATGTTGGATACAGCAGCAGTGAAAAAATTGCTATTAAAATAAATTGTAATAATACAAGAGACAGTCATGCTCAGCAAGTTAATAATATAAATCCGTCACCTCAGCTTATACTTTCGGTATTGCGCGAACTGATTGATACAGCCGGGGTTCCTCAAGGAAATATTACAGTGTATGACGCTTCCAGATATATAACAGATAATATTTACACCTACTGCAAAAATGAGTTTCCCGATGTGGTTTTTGTAGATCAGAATGGTGGAGACGGAAGAATAGCAAAGGTATGGTCTGATCCAATAATTCAGTATGCAGAAAAAAATTATTGCGGTGATAGAATACCGACGGTAGTGGCACAAGCGGATTATTTAATCGATATGCCAATCATGAAGGCGCATCCGCTGGCCGGGGTGACATTAAGTGCAAAAAATCATTATGGGACTTTAAATGGAATAGATCATGACCTTGCAAGGCCTTATAACACTTACAACCCTTTTGTTGATTTCATGGGCGATAAGGATTTGGGAGGAAAAACCTTGCTTAATATATTGGATGGCCTATATGCAGCAAAACATTCGGATATTGTGCCGGAAAAGTGGAATTCCAAGCCTTTCAACGGAACCTGGCCCGCAAGTATATTCATGTCTCAGGACCAGGTTGCATTGGATTCCGTCGGGTTTGACTTTATCAGATCAGAGATGGGTGCCAATATGATGGCCAATGCCGACAGTTATCTGCATGAAGAGGCACTGGCAGACAATCCGCCTTCCGGAACGGTCTATGCTCCGGATGGCGTCAGATTGAACAGTCTCGGTGTACATGAGCACTGGAATAATGCAGATGAGAAGAAATACACAAGAAATTTGGGGACAGGCAATGGTATAGAGCTTGCAGCTATCGGAGGGAGCAACACTGTGCAGGCTGCTGCGCCAACCTTCAATCCCCCGGGAGGAACCTATCATACCGCACAGAGTGTAGCAATTTCCTGTACAACTGCAGGAGCAGCAATCAAGTATACCACCGACGGCAGCACTCCAAATGCAAGTTCTCCAACCTACACAGGACCTGTAAATGTAACAGGCACGGCTACAATAAAGGCTTATGCCATCTGCCCGGGAATGACGGATTCACCGTTGTCTAGCGCTTCATACACAATAGAGGCATTAAACAGTACCATACCGGGCAGGATAGAAGCCGAAGACTACAATGCTATGATGGGTATACAGACACAGGGCTGCTCGGAAGGTACCTTGAATGTAGGCTGGGTTGATGCCGGAGACTGGTTGGACTATAACGTAACAGTGCAGAAAGCAGGTACATATACGGTACAATACAGAATATCGAGCCCAAATACAAATGGACAGATTCAACTGAAAAACGGGACGGACATACTGGCGGCGACCGATGTGCCCAATACAGGCGGATGGCAAAACTGGCAGACAATAACTGCCACAGTAAGCCTGACTGCCGGCAGCCAGACCTTGAGAGTGTATGCCAGTGGAAAAGACTTCAATCTCAATTGGCTCGATTTTGAATTCGCCGGTTCAGATAACGGCAATCCAAAAAGTAAAGATGTGAATGGTGATGGAGCGGTTAATGTTAAAGATCTTGCGGCAGTTTCTTCCTTATATAATGTAAAAGTATCAGATTCAGGTTATGATGCAAAATTTGATTTCAATGATGATAATATGATTGATTTGTACGACTTGGTTATTGTTTCGGCTTTAATGGAATAGGGCAGCCAGGTATGTGATTATCCCGTTGGTTTATGAATGAAAGCAAGGAAGTGACTTTCAGTCGCTTCCTAAGACCTCAGGAGTATAAATTTGCGCCTATCCGGCCAACATTGATTTTAACTCCGCTTCAGTTCAGGGCCATAAGGTCCGTACCCTCTTCTCTCTATGCTCCTTGCAAAAACAGAGCCTTGGTGCCATTATATAGATGAGAATATTTTATAGGAGGGTTTGAATTGATTCGTGAACTTATAAAAACAAACAGAACATATAGAAGATTTTATGAAGAGGTAAAAATTGACCGGGGTACTTTGGAGGAGCTCATTGATTTAGCCAGGTTATCTTCATCAGGGGCAAATCTTCAGCCTTTAAAGTATATAATTTCTTATACGGATGATAAAAACAATATAATATTTCCTCATCTGAGATGGGCGGGATACTTGAAGGATTGGGACGGGCCGGTTGTAGGTGAAAGGCCTGCAGCTTATATTCTTATGCTGTTAGATAAAAATATATCCAAAAGTCCTATGTGGGACCATGGAATAGCCTGCCAAAGCATACTGTTAGGTGCTGCTGAAAAAGGACTGGGAGGATGCATGTTTGGTTCCATAGACAGAGCAGGGCTGATGAATGCTTTGAACATACCTGAAGATTATGAACTGCTTTTAACTATAGCACTCGGAAAACCAAAGGAAGAGGTTGTACTTGAGGAGATAAAGGATCCGAAAGAAATCAAGTATTGGAGAAATGAAAAGGGAGTTCATCATGTCCCGAAAAGAAAACTACAAGATTTGATACTGGATTAGGATACAAGGCAGATTTAGATGGTTGAGAATAAATAACACCATCATTGTTTCTATGGACTCGCTGAATGAAAATGAAAAAGTCAAGTCCAACAGTTGTTGTTTAAGCTGTTGGACTTATTCTTGTTTATATACATATTTCCTCAGTCAAAACACCTTAGTAGACGAATAAAATCCAGAAACTTTTGTCTCCTTAGAAATTGGGACCCAAGTGATTCTGGAAAGATTTGGACCCCCGAGCTAACATGATACAAAGTCTCATCACAAGATTATGAAAACTTCCATTCATGGCAATAATCTCAATGTTGGTGTAATAATCGAAGGACCTTGATACCGTTAGTTCGACCCCGAATATTGGGAGAAAAATCGTCAGGAAATTTCATCA
>JAUZPH010000525.1 GCA_030706065.1 Bacillota bacterium
GAGAGTAATAGATATAGCTTTAAAGGATTTACGGATAACCCTCAAGGATAAAAGAGCTCTGGCAATGATAATGCTGATGCCTATTGCACTGATATTTGTTCTTGGCATGGGCTTGTCTTCAGCTTTTAAATCCGATGGAGGTAATATTAAGCAATTTGATGTAGCAGTCATAGATAAGGATCAAGGAATACTAGCCGAAAACTTTAAAAGTTTCCTTGAGATTGACGGAATAAAAAAACTGATAAATGCCAAATACATGAACTATGAAGATGCAGAAGGGAAAGTAAAAAATGGTGAAATACCGGCTATGATAGTTATCCCTGAAGGTGCATCAGCTGCCATGGAGAAGGGAAATCAGGTCGAGCTTCAGATAGTTGAGGATTCCGGCAGTTCTTTAAAGGCTAACATAGTAAGAAGCCTTGTAAAAAGCTTTGCCGATAGTGCCTCAGCGGTATACGGAGCCCAAAGTTCCGCCGGGACAGTATTATCCGACTATAAATTCAATGGGACAATAGATACCGGCAGGATCTTGAGTATGCTGAATGATAATGGAACAGGTAATTTTAAAGAGAATACCGTGGAGGGGCAGAAGGTTGTATCTGCAATGCAGTATTACTCAGCTGCCATGCTAGTCATGTTCATACTCTCCGTAGCAATGATGGGAACATCCTCGGTGATTCAGGAGAGGGAAGAGAAGACTTTGCTAAGGCTTATGGGAACAACTGTGTCCAAAAGAACCGTTTTGACAGGAAAGCTGCTGGGGCTCTTCTTGATAGGGGTACTGGATGTTTCGGTCCTCATTGTTTTTACAAGTTATATATTTGACACTGACTGGGGAAATTCTTTGGGAGGAATTATAGTTCTTTCAGCAGCACTGCTTTTTGCAGCCTGCGGTTTTGCAATGTTTATTGCAACCTTGTTTAAAACTGCAAAAGGAGTTCAAGGTGCCAGTTCTCCGATAGTTATGGTAATGTCCTTCCTTGGAGGAAGTATGTTCCCGATATACAGCATGCCGGACGCCATGCAGACTGCTGCTAAGATTGTGCCTAACAACTGGGGGCTAAGAGGGTATATAAGCCTTATGTTAGGGAACGGGATGGGATCAATAGTTACTCCGGCTCTGGTGTTAACTGCTTTTGGAGCAGTTATGCTGGTTATCGGCATATTCAGATTAAGGCTTGATTAGGAGGTGGTTCATATGAAAAAGATATTAGATATAGCTCTTTTAAAGGTAAGGTTGACACTTAAGGACAGGTCGGCCAGGACAATGATGTTTATAGCTCCAATAATATTTATCTTCATATTGGTAGCAGGCTTCGGCAGCGGCGGCAGCAGTTCCGATGTGAAATATCCTGTAACTCTGGTAGATAAGGATAAGGGTTATTACTCGGAAGAACTTGTAAAGATGTTAAAAGAGGATAAGGCCTTCGTAATAACTGAAACGGATTATGATAAAGCAAAAAAGGCAGTAGAGGACAGTAAGACAGCCATGGCCATCGTAATTCCTGAAGGCTATTCTGCCGCTGTGGAGAAGGGGCAGGGTATGCCTCTGGAAATAATAAAGCTTCAAGCAAATGAGACAACAATTGCGCTCACGTCAATCATTGGAAATTATATGAATCAAATAAGGATAGGAGAAAAGACCGGAGAGGCGGCAGTTGAAACTTTGGCTTCTGCAAATATCGCGAAAAACAGTGATGAAAAGGAAATACGCCAGAAGGTGGAAACTTCCTTTATGGATAAAATGAGCAAACCGGTAATAGCCTTTTCATCGGAGAAGGCTGTGAAGGATGGTAACCAGGGACTCAGCGGGCTCTCAACAACTGCAATAGGTATTCTGGTAATGTTTATTATGTTCTTTGTTACAGGTGGTGCCGGTTCAATGCTGGAAGAGAGGGAGTTAGGAACCTGGAACAGGATTTTGTCAACACCAACGAAAAACTACAACACACTTGGAGGGTTCCTTTTGGGGAATTTCTTCCTTGGGTGGATTCAGGTAGGAGCTTTAATCATAGTCAGCAGGTATGTTTTTAATATTAGTTGGGGAAATTCACTCCTGGGGCTGATAGTACTGTTCTCATGCTTCCTCCTTGCAGTCATCGGATTTGGTACTGCTTTAGCCTCCTTTGTCAAATCAAAGGCCCAGCTTTCTGCGCTGTCAACGATGATTGTGGTTCCGACCTGTATGATTGCAGGATGCTTATGGCCAAAGGATATAATGCCCCAGTTAATGATAAATATAGCAAATTTTATTCCCCAGACCTGGGTGCTGACCGGGATGACAGACCTTGTCACCAGAAACTCCGAAATAAATGCTATATTATTCCCATCAGCTATACTACTAATATTTGCGGCAGTATTCTTTACGACGGGGTTGACCTTTATGGGGTTAAAAGAGAAAAATTAAAGAGCAGCCTGCAGTACAGGCAGTGTATAGATATACTACTGTTACTGCAGGCTGCATTTCATTTACTATTGGATAAAAACTGAAGCACTTCATTTATATCCGGAAGCTGCTCCGAAGGATATACTTTCACCCACAGGACCCTGCCATCCTCACCTATAATAATGTTGGCACGTTGTGAAATACCTTCCTTATCATCAAAAATCCCGTAGTCCTGGGCAACCTTTCCATGAGGCCAGAAATCTGAAGGAAGGCTGACTTTATCTATTGCAAGCGCTACTGCCCAGGCTTTCTTACAGGGCGGTGCATCTACACTGAATCCAAGAGGTATGGTATTCAGCCTTTGAAAGTTATCCCAATTAGTTTCCAGTGACCTCATCTGATCGGTGCATACCGGTGTCCAGGCAAGCGGATGCCAGGAAAGGAGCACCTTTTTTCCTCTGAAGGATGATAAACTTACATTCATTTCACGATTATCCTGGACAGTAAAATCCGGAGCCATATCACCAACAGCAACAAGTCTCATAGTTAACCCCCTTAATTTATAAATTTAGTAGGGCAATATATTTAATCATCAACAGTTTTGCCTTGAATAAAAATATTATTCCAAATTTATCAATAAAGATGTTTAACTTTTTTGGAGTGTGGGAATAATTGTAATTGAAAACATGAATATCGGGGGGATAATTTTATGTATGGTAGCAAAATTGAGGATATTATAAAGGAAAAGGGGATTATAAAAGACGGTGAATTGCTGGATAAAC
>JAUZPH010000526.1 GCA_030706065.1 Bacillota bacterium
ATTGTACAGAGGCCGGGGCTCTGGGGGGAACTGGCAGTAAAGAGATTAAAGGATCTTTTGTCGGGAAAGAGCGTACCTTCCTTTGAGGATTCCGGAACCTTTGAAATCAACAGAAGAAATGTATCCATGTATAAATAATATCCAAAAGGCGGCAACTGCCGCCTTTTCACTTAAACTTATCTTCTGCCCTATTCAGGTTTTCATATGATGGGTTCTATTTATCCAGGGCTCCATATATTAAAGCTCTCAGTCTTGGCTGATGATAGGCTTCAAAGTTTGGAAGCATCTGCTGCATGTAGACTGCAGACAACTCCTCCTTTGGATCTATAAGCACCCAGGTGCCGGCCATGCCGCACCATCCGAATTCGCCAAGGCTGCCGTTGCAGCCGCCAGCCGGCGGGTCCATCATGACACGGACTCCCAAGCCGTAGCCGTAGCCTGCCTGGAAAGGCCAGTCAAAGTCCTTGAGCTGCTGGGAGCTGAGATGATTTGTGGACATGAGCTGAATGGTTTTTGCACCGAGAATCTTCACACCGTCAAGTTCGCCGCCCCGAGCCAGCATATGTGCAAACCTGGTGTAATCTCTCAAGGTAGAGAGCAGTCCGCCTCCGCCGCTTTCAAAGACAGCTCCAGGCATGAAATCAGCATCCATATTTTCATTCTTTGTGAGGATGCCATCATCAGAACGGTTGTAAAGAGAACACAGCCTGTGTTTCTTATCTTCCGGAATACGGAAGAAGGTATCCTTCATGCCAAGGGGTTCAAAAATCTCATCCTTCAGGAATTCACCGAATTTTTTGCCAGAGAGTACCTCAATCAGAGCCCCGAGAACGTCATGACTGAAGCCATACATCCAATGGGTACCGGGATCAAAAGCAAGAGGCACCTTAGCAATAGCTTTTGAAAAAGCTTGTACATCAAATTTCCCTCCGGCGGCCTCGTTTTGGGAAAGATCTTTCATCACCCTGCCAATGTGCCTTGCAGTTTCAACATTGTCTCCGGGGTAGGTAAGCCCTGAGGACATACAAAAAAGATCCTTTACCAATATGGGCCTTGTACTTGGAGATGTGTATAGAGAACCATTGGGTGTATAGCGGTATACCATTGGATTTTTGAATTCCGGCAGATATTCCTCCAAAGGGTCATTGAGAAGAAAAAGGCCCCTTTCATAAAGCATAAGGGCAGCGGTGCTTGTGATGACCTTGCTCATGGAATATATCCGGTAGATGGTATCCGGCGAAATCTGTAGCTTGTTTTCAAGATCTGCATAGCCGAAGTAACCTTCATAGAGAGTATTTCCATGCTGACTAACAGAACAGGCACATCCGGCAGGGCCTTTTTCAACGAAGCTTTTCAACAATGTATTGAGATTAGATATGTTTCCCATGTAATAATTCACCCTTTCATAAATTTTAGGCATTCTACCTTAACTACTTGTTCAAATTTGCCTGATAAACCGCTGAGGATTCCAGGTTTTCGAACAAAAAAAAATAAGTTTTTGTAAAGGTTATCTATATAGAAAGTAATAAAACCTTTACATTGAGCTGTCCCAAAATATCCAATCTTCACGGATTTATGGGACAGCTCAATGTATTTAGATTTTCACTTTCTATCTATAAAGTACAAGCTAATTATAGCATAAAAAAACAAGCCTTTGAACCGTAATGGCCATCGCCTTAAATAAAATTTAGCACACGCGTATTAATGCCGGAAATTCAGGCAATTTTTTCATTTAACCACCATTTATTCAAATAAGCACTGCCAGTAAAAGGCTAATATATTTTCGAGCAAATGAAAATACTAATAACAAAATTATTTAAAAGGAGAAATAAACATGAGTGAATATATGAATATTAATATGGGTGATCAAACTTCAGGAACTACATCAGTTATGGGAAAGATACAGGAATCGGACCTAATACACAGTCCGGGTGCAGGCCAGGAAAATAATACTGTATCGGACATTACGAATGAAATAGTAGATGATATTAAAGACAGTGTAAGTGGCAGCAGCACTTTAAGCAAGACAGCCATCGGTACAGGAGCAGCACTACTCACAGCTGGAGTCGGTTATGGCCTCTACAGGCTTGGAAAGGGAAGTGTTAATGCCATTAAAAAGCTTTTTTAGTACCACTATGAGGGAAAGGGTATTTGTTTTATAGCCCTTTCCTTTTAATAATTGATTTCTCGAGTTAACCTGCAGTTTGGCAAATTAAGAGTTACTATAACCATCCTGCTATTTCCCTAAAATATGCATCAACTTTGAGATGAATTCCTCTTTTGCTGCATCCTCGAGCTTATCATTTCTGAAATATTCTTCTACAACCTTTCTAGCTATTTCGCCGCTACTTTCATTTGAGTCATGCTTCATGACAAGGGCCTGATTTACCAGGCAGTTGTAAACTTCACCGGAAATTTTAATAGTAACACCCCCGTTTAAAGTGATATGCTTAGTATTTGTCAACCTTCAATTACACTATTCCTCTCATAGTAGTATAATGTTTCATGGATGTATCTTATACGAACTGAAGGTTTATTTATGAAGAAGATTTTGCTTACTCATGGTGAGGTTATCAATAAGAAGTAGTCAGGCTGCCGAAAGGTTTTAAATCAATAGAAATGACACGCCTCGGCGTGTCATTTGAATTTTGGTTATTAAATATACATTATATACCGCAGCATCATCCAGAAGTGACAGAAGCTTCCCGCAATGACAAAGACGTGGAAAATCTCATGGAAACCAAACCATGGGCAGTTTATGTTAGGTTTTTTAATCCCGTATATGAGTCCTCCTATGGTATACATTATGCCGCCCAGCAGCATCCAAAGCAGCCCCGGCCCGGGTACCGTCTTCAGAAGCGGGTATATGGCTATAACTATTATCCATCCCATCATAACATAGAGTATAGTAGATACCGTTCTCGACCTGTCGAAGGCAACTGCCTTCCAAATGATTCCTAAAACTGCAATCCCCCAGACCACTCCAAATATTGACCAGCCCCAGGGGCCTCTCAGAGGTACAAGACATAGAGGAGTATATGTTCCTGCTATGAGGACATATATCATCATGTGGTCGAAATGCCTGAATACATACTGGGCTTTTGACCCTTCCGGCAGCATGTGGTAAAGGGAACTCATAGTATACAGCAGCACTAAAGACGC
>JAUZPH010000527.1 GCA_030706065.1 Bacillota bacterium
ATTGGACTTTTCAACCTGATCACCGCCTATTTCAATTCTTTACTAAAGCATAACATGTTTAGGTTTACATTTGGTTAAATATGGGTTAAAACAATGTTAATAATTGGGACAACCATTTTGCCGATTGACTTCTCTTCAGCATGCCAGGATATTGTGATAGGGGCTCATTACTGGATTGACATGCTGTCTGTCAGGCAGAAAAAAATCAAACCGCTTTCGGGTTCATTCCTTACAACAGCAGTATATGTGCTTTAGCATCCGTTGGTACTAGCCAATATTTGTGCAGATAGTTTTAAGTCTAGAAATGAGAAATGAGTATATTCTGAGTTATGGAGGAATTAAAAGCCTTGCAGCATTTGACATGTTCATCTTTTATAACTGAAATTCAATTGGGTTTAAGGAGAAGGTATAACCCGGGAAGAAATTGAAACACTAAACACGACAGGCATAAATTTCTAATAGACCTGCAACTTTCATCAGAGAAAGGAGGATGTTTGTTATGAGGAGATATGGCTATGGTATGATGCCCTGGGGAGGTTTGCTTTGTTTCCTGGTGGTCGCTTTACTGGTAGTAGCTGTAGTAATATATAAAGTCATTAAAGAAGGTAGAAACAATAATCGCTCTGCCTCAAACGGCAATGCACTTGAAATCCTGAAAGAAAGATATGCCAGAGGAGAAATTGATGAAGAGCAGTATACGAGGATGAGAGACAGGATAGAAAAATGATGAGTATGCCGGATATAATGAGGAAGAACGGCTTTGGCAGCATGGCAAGAAGTGAAAATGCTATTGTATAAAGACATACAATAGCATTTAGTTTTATTATTACTATGAAGGATGTGTGAATGTTAAAAATTTTAAGATTGTATGGTTGAGCTTGTGTAATTTTAACTTGTATAAAATTCAAGAACCTCTTCTTTTAAATGTTCCAGCCTGGTGACTAAGGAATTCATTCTGATGACCCAGCCATGGATTTCATCTTCTGTGGCAGTACTGTCTTCATACTTTACGATAGTAGTCAAGTCTTTTAATTCATGTTCCAGTTGTATCATCTTTTCATAGAGCTGTTTTTTTCTTTGCATAAAATCACCCTCCTGTATTTTGTAAGGACAATTTACTTCTACTTATATTATACCTTATTTTTCGAATATTTTAAATATTTAAGGGGTATGGTGGAATTCAAAATCCGGAAGATATTTTGAGAGTTTTCTTCAGCGGGGTAAAGGCCTGAGGTGATCATTAATGAAGCAGTTATGTGAAGGAATTTGTCCTGGTGATTATACCTATAAATTTGATATTCTTTACATTTGAGCTACAGCAGGAGCTATGCCTGAAAACTTCCCAGTTTAATGACAGGTATTGACCATAGGTGCATTATTTAATATTATAAATCCATAGACTAGAGATAGAAAGTAGGTTTTTATAATGCAGGATATAATATTTGATGTTGACGGTACCTTGTGGGATACGACGGAGGTCGTAGCCAAAGCCTGGAACAGGGCTGTTGCAGAAGTCGGCGGAACAGCTGCAGTGATAAGTTCCTCCATGCTTAAAAAAGAGTTTGGCAAGCCCATGGATGTAATAGCTGACAATGTTTTCCCTGATGCGGACAAGATAGAAAGGGAGCTTTTATTGGGAAAATGCTGTGAATTTGAACATGAAGCCTTGAGTGAAAACACGGATAACCTCTTGTTTCCGGAGGTAAGAGAAACTCTTGGGAAGCTTTCGGAGAAATGCCGTCTGTTCATAGTAAGCAATTGCCAGTCCGGCTATATTGAATTGTTTATGGAGAAGGCAGGTATTGAAAAGTATATAACAGACTTTGAATGCTTTGGAAATACCGGCAGAAGCAAGGGCGAGAATATCAAGCTTGTTATAGAGAGAAACAAATTGAAGGACGTCGTATATGTTGGAGATACCCAGGGGGATTATGAGGCAACGGTATTTGCCGGAATTCCTTTTGTATTTGCAAAATACGGTTTTGGCAAGGTTGAAGGCAGTTATACAGCTATTAATGAGATAAATGAACTGCTGGATTTCTGACCTGAAGAAAATATATTTAACAGATGCTGTCATTGCAGGTAATGACAGCATTTTTTATTTCACCGCTGCTCAATTGGCCAGGATCCAAATTACAAGCATAATAAAAAAATTCATTTTTATGCCTTAAATATCTAACCGGCACAAACAAAAGTTATATTTTTATTTCCAAGGTTATACAATTATGTTACAATCGTAAATATATACCCGGTGGGCGGGAAAAATGGAGGAGAAAAATGGATTACATAGCTTACTGTGGACTTTTGTGCAATGAATGTCCTATATACATTGCAACACAAAACAATGATGTACAAGCAAAGGAAAAACTTGCGGTTGAATGTTCCAATGAGAATTTCACCTTTACAGCAGAGGATATGACCTGTCAGGGTTGTTTTTGGGACAAGAATGACAGCACCAAAATGTGCGGTGACTGCGAAATAAGGAAATGTGCAAAGGATAAAGGTGCCCACAACTGCGGACACTGCTGCGAATACCCATGTGAAATTGTTGAAAGACGTGTGCCCGAAGATTCTCAAAACAGGGTCAGGCTGGACACAATATATAATTCCAGGAGTTGATATCATGGCAAAGCAAATGCAATTTGAATCACGGGAAGCTTTCAGGTCTTGGCTGGAAGAGAATTGCCTTTCAGAAGAGGGCATCTGGCTTGTATTTGGCAAAGATGGAGGGACTAAAACCCTGACTGCCGGCGAAGCACTTGAAGAGGCTCTGTGTTTTGGCTGGATTGACAGCCAGATTAAAAGCATCGATGATAAATCTTATATCAAATATTTTGCTCAGAGAAGTAAAAAAACCGAATGGTCGGCTAAAAATATTGCCCTGGTGGAAGAGCTTGAAGTTTCAGGCAGGATGACGGATTACGGCAGGGCGAAAATTGAGGAGGCCAAACAGAATAACTGCTTTAAAGCCAAAAGCCGTCCGCAGATCACTGAGGAACTGATTGAACAATTCACCAGTGAAATCAAGGATATAGAGCCGGCTTATTCAAATTTCCTGACCATGTCGGCATCTGTGAAACGTACTTATACCGGCCTTTATTTTGAGACAAAATCGGAGCAGACAAGAAAGAACAGGCTTAATAAAATTATTGACAGGCTG
>JAUZPH010000528.1 GCA_030706065.1 Bacillota bacterium
GGAAGCCTGGAAAAAGCCTTGAATTATGCCATGACATTATTGGATGATATAGCCTCAAGATTCGAAAGAAATCATGAATGGCAGAAAAAAGCCGATGAACAGTTGAAACAGCTCTTATATAGGATAATTGACAGAGTTCATGAAAATATTGAGCTAATGGTGAGAGAAAACTTAAACAGGTATACGGACAGTATGCTGGTGGATTTAATAGAATCGAAAGCCGGAAATGATCTTCAGTTAATCAGGATAAATGGCTCAGTAGTAGGCGGTTTGGTTGGAATTCTGATATTTGTCATAACTAAAGGGTTTTAAGAACGAAGCTTCACTTATACATGCTTTAAAATACTGAAGAGGACAGTTTTTGATCATGTATAAGTGAATGTCTAAGTCTAAAACCCTATAACTTCTTTAAATATTGAAGTAGTCTATTATAAAGACGAGGAGTAAAATAATGAGAAATAAAAGATTAGCAGATAGACTTTTGATAATTTTACTGGCTTCCTTTATACTTGTAACCTTTATAAAAATCAGGATTTACACCAGCTTCTATATGGAACTGTCAAGCTTTGTGCTTGAGGCTGCACTTATTGGCGGAATTGCCGATTGGTTCGCTATTACCGCCCTATATCGGAAGCCTCTTGGTTTTTCGTGGCATACCGCCATAATCCCAAGAAATCGGGAGAAGGTTATTGATGCAATCTCAAATGTAGTACAACAGGAGCTCCTAAGCAGACAGACATTGAAAAACAGAATTAACGATATCAGGTTTGTTGACTCCATAATTGCCATCCTGGACAGCAGTATGAAAAATGAGGATACCCTGGCTGAATTAGGCAAAAACTGCGGTGTCAAGCTTTTAAACAGTATCGACACATACAAAATTGCCCATATGGGAGAAAAAGCAGTAAAAGCTGCTCTGGCTAAGCTTTCTTTAACTGATCTGTTAAACAGGGTAATAATGGCTTCCATTGAAAGTGAAAGTTATGAAAAACCCTTGGGAGAACTGCTGGATTATCTTGTCAACGCAGTAGGCGAGGATAAAACAAGAGAAGAGATTTCCGGTGTTATTAATGAATTGATTAATAAGAATATGGATAGCCAAAGAGGTGTAAGGAAGGCACTTATGAAATTTGTACTGGGAGTGGCGGAAGGTACCGACAGTTTCAATGTAAGAGCTGCAGCTGTTTCAATTCAAAAGGAACTTATTGAATTACTGAGAAGACTTAAGAATCCAAAGGATCCTCTTCATCTTCAGTTTCTCAATAATATCAGGAGGGAATTGGAAAGAGTATCTGCCGATGAACTTACGGTTCAGGCAATAGAAAATTGGAAGATGGAAACCATCAAAAATGTCAATATGGAACAGGAACTTGGTGAAGTCATTCAAAACATTAGGCATTCTCTCATTTTTGCCATTGAGAAAACTAAAGATACTACTGCCGTACCGGCTTTGTCTGAATCCGACGGGGACATCAATTCTCAAATATATTCAGAAAGCGTTTCCTCCGTAATCAATTGGTCTGTTATGCAAGTATTGAATTATTGGAAGGAGTTCGAGCAGAATGAAAGGGCAAAGCGTGCAGTTGATGGCTTTATAAGGGATTTTGCCTCAAGAATAACAGAGACCGGACATGAGGTTATCGGTGTCATCGTAAAAAAATGCCTCAGCGGGCTAACAGATGATGCACTGAATGATTTTATCGAAAGAAAGGCCGGAAACGATCTTCATTGGATCAGAATTAACGGCTGCATTGTTGGCGCCATCTTTGGTTTGATTGTTTTTCTTTTCACCCACATTATATTATTCTACATAACGGGCTCTTTTTCGCCCTTATTTACTATACTAATCAACACTTAGCCATTTTAAGTAAATAAATAGAGGATTTTCCACAAAGATGTAGAATATTTATAACAACCCAATTATATATGTGAGTTGATGGATGGGAGGAAATATCATGCCAGCAAAAGAAAGTTTGCCAGTTTCCATGCATACCTATGCAAGTCGGCCCTATAACACCTACTTTGGTAATGCATTCCGGGTTATGGAATTTTCCGCATGTATCTTATTCTATATTGCCATTACCTGTCTTCAAGCAATCTCAATTGATAATACTCAAATGAAGGGAGTAATAGCTCAGATTCAGGCTTTTATTGCAATATATCTGGTACTCCGATATACCTTTTTAGGACTCTCAGTAATGCTTACATGCAATTTGCTGGAATTAATCAATATCTTTTTCTCACTTGTAAATGTAGGAGATAACAGCATCCTTATAATTGCTTTAACAGTAAAACTTTTTACCGTGTCATCCATAATAATCGTTTGTATGCTTCAGGTTAAACAGAATAAACAGAAGAGGGAGCTGCACAGGCTGGTTATTACAGATGACCTGACTGACACATACAACCGAAGATTTTTTTATTCAACTCTTGATAAATTAGTGGAAGATACCAAAAAAAATAATTCTTCCGTTGGATTGATATTAATAGACATAGATAATTTTAAATCCTTTAATGATAATTACGGTCATGATTCTGGGGACAAGGTATTGAAAGCAACCTCTAATTTACTGAAGGACTTTGCATATGATAAGGATTTCGTATTCAGGTATGCCGGGGATCAATTTGCTATCCTGGTACCGTCTGTAAACCTTGATTCCCTTCAACAAAAGGCAGAACAATTGAAGGAAACTCTTTACATAGAAAAAAACAGATACTATGAAGGTTATATCGGACAAGACATAACCCTTTCCATGGGACTTTCAGTATATCCAATGGTGGCCAAATCCATGGATGAACTTGTTTCCCAGGCTGATACGGCTTTATACCATGCAAAAAACCTGGGGAAGGATAAAGTAAACTCCTACAATGATATCATACATCATATAAGCGGAAGCACCAGTTTCAGTGACAAGCAGCTCATCGGCCTCTTTAAGGCTTTATTAAGCAGTATTTCCGCCAAGGACAAATATACCTTTGGTCATTCGGAACGGGTTTCCCAATATGCCGGAATTATAGGGGACGAAATGAAGCTCGATCCCAGGGATATAAGCATACTCAGATATGCAGGACTATTTCATGATATTGGTAAAATCGAAGTACCAACATCAATTCTTAACAAAATTGAGCCTTTGTCTCAGGATGAATTCAGA
>JAUZPH010000529.1 GCA_030706065.1 Bacillota bacterium
TCAGGGTTACTGCTGCATCGCTGTAAGTATAATCCCTTCCCGATACCAGCTTCCTGTCTCCGTTATATATTGCCTTTAAAGTGTTACCGTTCAAGGTCAGTTTCAATGGGACATCCTTACTTTTGTCCTCAGTTTTAAGGAATATCCTGTCTGACTCGGAATAAGAGCTTCGTGTCTTCCATGAAGCTTTAATCATTTCGTACAGAGATTCATCGCTCCATTTATAGGTGGTTCTGCCCATATGCTGCCCATTATCCCAGAGCATAAGTGTAATGTCCTTTTCTTTTGCATAATAGTTGATATACTCGAAATACTTCAGCATCTCGCCATGTTCAATGGTGTCCAGGGATTTGTCAAAGCCCAGCAGGCCATATTCGCCGCAGACTACCCCTATTCCTTTGGCAGTGAAATTGTTGTAAACCCTGTCAAAGGCAGCCCTGAGCTCATTGACTACCGTATTGTTCATAGTTGTAGTACCGGCAATATTTGTGCTGAAGGGCCAGAAGCCGTAATAATGGAAGGTAGCCATAATATTCTCATCGTTAAAGCCTGTGATTGTGTTATAAAGAGCCTCGCAGCGGTCCTCACTGTCATTGGTATTCAGTGTCGGCAGCACCAGCATACGGGTTCCATTATTGCCGCCGGAATTTCTGACAATATTATAGAATTCCGTATTTACCTGATCCAGTATCTTTATCTGGTCCGGTGTACCTCCGGTCCAGAATTGGGGCTCGTTCAGCGACTCAAAGCATAATTTCTTAGGATAATCCTTGAAATAATCCGCCAGTTGAGTCCATATGGCCTTATATTTCTGCATGGAGTTTCCGTTGTCCCAGTCTGCACCAATAGCCCCCGCCCAATTCCATGAATCATGATGCAGATTGATCATTACATAGAGGCCTTCATCAAGAGCCCAATTTACAACCTCTGCATAACGGGCCAGAAAAGCCGGGTCAAGGGTATAGTCCGGAGCGGAGCCGGTACGCATTACGCTGGTCATCGGCATTCGGATACTCTTGAAACCCTGAGTTTTAATAGTATGGATAAGTTCTCTTGACACTGCCGGATTACCCCAGGACTGCTCCCCTCTATCGCCGCCGGTGTCAAAGGAATCAAAGCTGTTTCCCAGATTCCAGCCGGGTTCCATTGCCTCTGCGTACTTTTGTGATACGCTCTTTTTCACCTGAGTACTTGAGCAAGCCTTTGCCCTGTCCCCCGATGCACCGAAAATGCAGGCGGAAACAGCTACTGCACAGGCTGTGAAGATAGTAAGTACTTTTTTTGCTTTCTTCATGAATTTAAATCCTCCTTTTCTATTTTTCACAAATAAAGGCACTATGTATTTAGCACTGTGCTTTCATCTGTTGAATTCCTGGGGAGAAAACCTTTTCATCAGGACATTTTAAAAAGGCACATGTTTATAGATGTCTCCTTTTCTTCTGCACCTTCTCATACATATCCATTTAAAAACCTCTGCCGTACACAGCAAAATCATTATAGCCCCCTTTATATGGGAAAAATATACATAAAATTAATGGTTTTTATTTCAATTATTATAGGTTTATAGCTAGCGTACCCAGCTTAAGCACATCATTTTGCTAATAAAAAGTCACCCTGACAACAGATTAGCTGTACCTAAAAGGGTCTGCCAATCTATCGCCAGGGTGATTTATTGAAAAAAACAGGTGTCATTATAATGATAATTAACTTTTCTCTATTGACTCGGAAAATTGCTACTTTATTAGATTATTCATCTCAACAGCAGTATTTTTTAATTCTTCTGCGCTTGTAGCTATTTCTTCGCTTGCCGCTGCACTTTGATTTATTGATTCCATCACCATTTCAAATCTATTAATTGTATTTTCCGTTGTTTCCACAATATCGGAATTGGATGCCACAACGGTTTCCGTTTCCTTCAGTAATTGTGCTACGAATTTATTAATCTCTTTGATATTCCCGCCGGATTGCTCTTGTTTCCTTATCATATCTATTACATTGGAGACAGCTTTGCTTAAAATATTGTTTCCGGACGCTATATCCGAATTATTATCCTTCATCAGTGTTTCCACCACAAGAGTCTTATCCTTAATTTCACTGACAATTGCATTTATATCATTCAACGCTTTTCTGCTATTTTCAGCCAGAATTCTGACTTCATCCGCAACTACGGAAAAACCCCTTCCTGCCTCGCCGGCTCTTGCAGCTTCAATACTGGCATTCAGCGCCAGCAGATTTGTTTGATCCGAAATATCGCCTATAAGGGAAAGTATCTCATCCATCTGACCGGATTTTTCATTCAAAACTCTCGTTGCCTCTGAAGTCAATATTATACTTCTTCCTGTACCTTCCATAATGCTGAGCACATTATTTAAGGCTTTTTCATTATTATTGGAAACCTCCATCAGCTCCTCAGAAATTATTTCCGTGTCTTTAATTTTTGAGGAAAGTGTTTTATTTATTTCAAGAAGAGTCTGCAGGCTTTTCCTGCTGCTGCGGGATTTTTCCAGTGTATCACCGGCATCCATACTGATGGCCTCACTGGTACCGGCGATTTCCTGAATGGAACTGTTTTCTTCTTCAATTACAGAATTTAGTGTTTCACTGGAATTCATCAGAATACCGGCAAACTCGGATATTTTGCCCAATAATGCAGATATTCTGTTATTCTTTTCGTTGAGTATATCCTGATTTCTCCCCGACTCTGTAAGGAGCCTTGCAGAAAACAAAGTAGAGATAAAAATGCCAAAGGATATAAGGCTTATATCTACAACCCTAATAATCAACTCCCTCACAAAGATCTGACTTTCCGGGAGCATACCAGGGCTTAATAGAAACAGTGCCGTTTCGCATAGTATACTTATTGCTATGGATGCTGCAATCATCTTTACATCCAAAAACATGGCGCCTAGAATTATAAAGTAAAAGACACTTATCCATAATTCCTTTGACGGAATCATAATTGATATGTACATATAATTTATATAAGAAATAGCCAGTATGACGGCTTTAAGTACATTTAATCTTTTATTCCAGTTTTTATCGTCCTTTACCGTGGCTCCGTACATACCGTAAAAAATCATCAGTTCAACAACAATCACCCCTGATAGTATGGCAAGACTGCTCCATTTCACTTCATTATACA
>JAUZPH010000053.1 GCA_030706065.1 Bacillota bacterium
CCCCCATATCTTTAATCTCCTCATCCACTTCTTAAAAGTGTCGGCCTGAGGCAGATCTTCCTTAATATCCTTCAAGTTTAAATCATCATTTGCAAAATCCTTTAACAGTGTACTGCAATCCTTGCAATCCTTGAGATGGCCTTCCACTATTTCCCGTGTGGCATCACTTACATCATCTTCAATATATAATGGAATCAGGTCTTCTATAAGTTCACAGGGATATTTGCTCATCTGCATCTCCTCCTTCATAATAAAATTTCTTGAATTCCAGCCTTCCGCGGTGTATGTTTACCTTTACCCAGGAAACAGTGTGCTCGGTGATGCCGGCTATCTCCTCATAGGAAAGTTCCTGCCATTCCCGCAGCCAAAGTACCTCCCGCTGCTTTTCAGGAATTTTCATCAAGACCGATTTTACAAGCCTGCTGCTTTCTTTCCTTTCAAAGGCTTCTTCCGGGCCGTCATCATCCATAATCTCCGACAAATTATCATCTATGGAAATAGCAGTTATTTTATTTTTTCTGGAGTACTCCCTAAATACATTTCTTGCAATCTTATATATCCAGGTAGATACATGACAGTCACCACGGAATCTATAAAAGGACTTAAGGACCTGGAAGAAGGTTTCCTGAGTAAGCTCTTCAGCTTTGTAAAAGTCAAGGGTCAGTCCGTATAAATATCTGAAGATACGTCGTTCATAGGTTTCATAAAGCTCTTTTATACCTTCCAATCAACCATCACCTCCTGCATATATAGTAAAGAAAATACATAAAAAGTTACATCATATTCTAAAATTTTTATAATTATTTTCTGTACCCCATATAAAAGAAGAAAGCCTATGCATAAAAATCAAGCATAGGCTTCATTTTCTTCTCAAACACCACTACCTTGACAGAACCATCCATTTGTTCATCTACTATGTTGAATCCTGCCTTTTTGTAAAAATATTGGTTTCTTTCTTTATCAGCGGGTGTTATCAATGTCCAGGATACTGCATAAGGAAATTCGCTGCCGATGAATTTCATAGCAGCTTGGCCTATTCCTTTGTTCTCATAATCAGGAATCACACAAAGACAACTTAGGTAATAAGTGTTATCCTGATTATCTCTTATACTGATGTTGCCAATTATTCGATGATCACAGATTATTTTATATACAATCCTGTTTAGAATGGTATTGGTCATACTTTCTATTGAAAGATTATATGCCGGACATTCACCATATTTAACATAATCAGAGTAAAAGCTTTGATTTCGTACATTAATCAATTCTTCAACATCTTCTATGGCTGCCCTTTCAAATTTAACATTCATATCAAAGCACCCTTTCTCTTATAAGACTTCACTTCACAAACTAATCCAATATCTTTGAATGACTTCTGAAAAAGTTTCACTATAAACTTCGTTTTCCAATATTCCGTTATTGTTTTGAATGACTTTGGCAGAGGCAATATTGGTTTTATCACAGCTAATTAAAACTTTATCTATATTTAATTCCCTGCATCTCTGCAGCCCTAATTTCAACATTGTAGTTGCATACCCCTTTTTTCTTTCGGTAGGCCTTATTGAATAACCTATATGGCCTCCTTCATTAAACAGGAATTCATTCAATTTGTGGCGTATGTTAATCATTCCAATAATCTTATCATCCGATACCCTGATAAAAAAGTAAGTATTTGCAGGCACCCTTCCTTCAGGAATATTAGATATATCCAGATCCTTCTTAATCTTTATCAGCCAATCATCATATTTCTCATACCTGTCAAGTCCGCCTGTTCCGTTAATCTCTGAATTATACTCCAGGAATTCCTTAATATACTCGAATGCCTTTTTCCCATATTCCCTGGAAGGAAAGATTAATCTCAGATCTGTCATTTTATCACCTCAAATAATTCGATTCTCATTATTAAATTGTAGCACATCTGGAAAAACATTGAAACAAAAATGCTGCCAATTATAACGATGGCAGCAATCTTAAAAATCCTCAAACTATAATTTCTTTAATATATCCGGCTAAGGCTTTTGCGGCATTTGCATGGGATAAAACTCCCGGATGGCTTCTTGCACCTATTGTTTCATCTGTGGTATTGGGAAGCTGGAAAACAGAAACCTTCCTATCTCCTGTTTCTCTTATATAGGCATCAACAGCACGGTAAATAACCGGCATCATCGGAATACCAAGCATTCCATAGGCCCATACGATATGTGCATTTTTGTTATATTTACGCAGTTTGACAAGAAAATCTCGGACTGCTTCTTCAAAAGCCTGCAAATCTTCTTTACTGAAGGTACCGTCTTCATTCAACCTCTGCTTATGAACCTCTCCGGTTACTTCATCCTTCCATTCCGGGGAATTAAAAGCACCGCTGTCGTTTGTCCCAAGGTTGACTACCACAACATCCGGCTGCCAGGCAGTAAAGTCATATTTCTTTTGGGCACCTAAGGCGGCATTCTTCTCTCCGGTAATAAGGCTGCACACCTTCTCGTAGTAATCCGGAATGTTGGAATGAGGATTATTATCCCATCCGGTGAATACTCCCCAGCCGCTTTGAGAAATGCTTCTATATTCCGCATTCAAGGCATCTGCTGTCATCTTGGCATAATTGTTTACTGCGCTGAAAAACATAGGAATCCAATCTTCTTCACCTTTTGCACCTATTGCTCCCTCTCCCGATGTTATACTATCCCCTATAAATTCAATTTTGTAGGGCTTTTCTTCAATGGGCAGAAACTCTCCATCAAATTTTACTGCATGGATCTGCAGTGTGCAGCTCCCTCCTCCAGCCATAGGCTGCACATCTCTTATAATACGTACATTTTTAACATTGCTTCCATTCATTCCTCTGAATACGCATATCCAGCGTCTTCCTTCCGTCAACATCTGCCTGCTCACCGGAACAGAGTTTACAAGTATGCTGACCCACGGTTCATAAACGTCATAGTTCGACTCTACTTCTATCCAAAGCTCCGAGCCCTTAGCATTCAATTCAAGGGCGCTCCCGGTCCAGAACAATATTAACGGGGATAGAGTCCCGGTTGTTCTGCCGTGAACCTTTATATTTCCTATATCAGATAATGGATAAACCTTTAAATTTTCATTCTCCATAATATTCTTCCTCCAGATTTTTAATCAGCGACTTTTCTTCATTGTTAAAATCCCATAATTATTTCTCTGTTAATGTTCTTCAATATCTCACAGGCCAGCCTTACCCCATTTTCGTAGTCGGCATAGGAAGATATCCCATAATGTGTATGCGCATACCTTACCGGTATTCCGATTACTATTACAGGTACTCCCTGCTCTATAAGGTGTATGGCTGCTCCATTTGTTGCACCTGCCGACCGCACTGCTTCCTGGACAGGTATTTGAAGCTTTTCTGCCAAATCCAGGGCAAACTTCTGAAATCTTGGGTTTGTTATCATTCCGGCATCGATGTGGCGGAGCATTGGCCCCTTTTTGATTGCGGTCTGTATTGCGTACGCTTCAACACAGGTGTCATCTGCGGGAGACCCTTCAAATACTATTGCCACATCCGGTTTAACAGTTCTTGCGGTAACCGTTGCGCCTCTTACCCCTACCTCTTCCTGTGCTGCTATGGCACCAACAATATCCACATCCAGCTTATCTTCTGCGAGTTCCTGCAGTGTACTTACCACTGCAGCGCATCCAAGCCGGTTGTCAAAGGCCTTTCCAATCATACGGTCATTTTCTTCATCATATTCAAACGCTGCATCAGGAACTACTGGTGCTCCGATGCGGATTTTGTATTTATCAACGGTTTCACTATAGGAAGTGGAGCCAATATCTATAGTAATATTATTTATCTCCAGGGGCGCCTTCCTTTCTGCTTCGGTCATGAAATGCGGCGGCTTGCTGGCAGTAATCCCCCGTATATATTTTCCATCGGCATTTCTTACCCAAACCATATGAGCAGGAATATTACTTGCTACCCATCCGCCAATTGGTATAATTTGCAATGTTCCATTTGGCCTTATAGCCTGTACCATGAATCCAAGCTCATCACTATGGGCATCCAGCAAAACAACAGGCCTATCTCCACTGTTCTCCCTCCTGTATATGTAAAGATTACGAAGGCTATCTCCCTTTTGGCTGCCGTAGTTTTGTGAATAAGTACAGATAATCTGCACTGCTTCATCCTCAAATCCTGATATTCCCTTTGCATTGGAAATGTCAGAAATCATCATTAATGTACGATACTTATCCATTATATCCCTCCTATGTAACTCTAACTTTGGAACATGTATCTTTTTATCATAGCTCTACTTTCTTTAATTCCTCAATAAAATCCACAATGTAGTCTGCTGTTGTTTTGATCATTTCCTTTCCCCATTCCTCAGTTGCCGTATTGGGATGGTCAGTCCCTATCCACCCATTGTCGGTGATACTGCGGGTACTGCGAAGTATATCTACCTGAACCCCTTTAAATTTTACTGAACGCCAGCCGGTGGCAACTATATTTTCATTTACATCCTTCATTTTTAAAGGACCGCCAATTTCAGAATAATCTACAAGTGAAGGGTCTATTCCCATGATTGCAGCGGTTTCCTCGCCGCCGCCATGTCCGCCCTTCCATTCGGGATTCATATCCCAGGCCATAAGCCACCAATTCAGAAGCACTGTCATTACACCTTTTTCTTCATATTCCAGACCAATTCTTTCAAGTGTGCTTACATTTCCTCCATGTCCATTTAAAAAGATAATTTTTCTTGCACCATGACGGTACAGGCTGTCAACAATCTGCCTTACATACAGGTACAGTACCTCGGAATCTATGTGTATAGTGCCGGGGAAGGGAGCCAGACTTTGGCAGGCACCAAAAGGAATGGTCGGCACTATCAGTATGTCGCTCTTCTCTTCTACCAGTTCCGCAATTTTGTCCGGTATAAGCATATCTGTTCCCACGGGCATATGCCTTCCATGGCATTCGATGCTTCCGATTGGAATCATAACCGTATCCTTCTCTTTAAAGTACTGCTCGGCTTTAGGCCATGTAATATCAGCCAATCTCATTCCAGAACACTCCCTATCTAAAGATATACATTGTGTAAACTTGATTTAAACTTGTTCAAAAATCCGGAATCTTCAACCGGTTATTGAACAAGTTTAAATTTTAGTTGTAGTTGTATATCTAGTATTATTTTATATAAATTATACCATATAAATAAATAGTTATAATTTGTATTTTTCAAAAATATCATGTAAAATAATATCGTAGTGCCTGTATATGCCAAAAAATGTACGTGGATAACAGGCTGAAATATTTAAACGGAGGTGCAATTTGTATGGCAGCGGTAAATGAAGCCAAAAGCGAAAAATTACAACTGGATAAAAAGTATTCAAATGCCTGGGAAAAATATTCAAAAGAGGATCTTGAGGCTGTATTCGCTTTCAATAAAGGATATATCGACTTTATGTCCTCCTGCAAAACTGAAAGAGAATGTGTTGATGAATTCGTGACTAGAGCTGAAAAGGCAGGTTACAAAAACCTGGAGAACGTAATTGCGGAAGGTGGAAGCCTAAAGCCCGGTGACAAGGTATATGCAAATAACAAGGGAAAAACTCTTGCTATGTTTCTTATTGGAAGTGAACCTATTGAAAAGGGCTTGAAAATTCTTGGCGCTCACGTTGATTCTCCAAGACTTGATTTAAAACAAAACCCAATCTATGAAGATACCGATTTAGCTATGTTGGAAACCCATTATTATGGCGGCATCAAGAATTATCAATGGGTTACAATACCTCTTGCCATTCATGGTGTTATTGTCAAGAGCGATGGTACTAAGGTTAGTGTAGTAATAGGTGAAGATGATAATGATCCTGTGATAGGAATTTCAGACCTTCTTATACATCTTTCTGCCGACCAGCTTCAAAAGAAGCTGAAAGACGGAATCGAAGGTGAAGACCTTAATATACTCATAGGAAGTATTCCCGTAGAAGACAAGGATGCAAAGGAAAGAGTAAAGGCTAACATATTAAAGCTTTTAAATGATAAGTATGGAGTAATCGAAGAAGACTTTGTATCGGCAGAGCTGGAGGTTGTCCCTGCAGGAAGAGCCAGAGAGTACGGCCTTGACAGAAGTATGGTTATGGCATATGGCCATGATGACAGAGTTTGTGCTTATACTTCCTTTGAGGCTCTTCTTCAAATGAACGAAATCGACAAGACTGCAGTGGCATTATTTGTTGATAAAGAAGAAATAGGAAGCTACGGTGCCACCGGAATGCATTCAAAATTCTTTGAAAATGTACTTGCAGAGATTATGGACAGAGCCGGACAGTACAGCGAACTTAAATTAAGAAGAGCTCTGACAAATTCTAAAATGCTTTCTTCAGATGTAAGTGCAGCTTATGACCCTAATTTCCCCGGAGTTATGGAAAAGAAGAACACTGCTTACTTTGGAAAAGGAATAGTATTTAACAAATATACCGGTGCCAGAGGCAAGAGCGGTTCCAGCGATGCAAACCCTGAATATATTGCTGAACTCAGAGCAATAATGAACAAGCATGGAGTTACCTGGCAGACTTCTGAACTTGGAAAGGTAGATCAGGGCGGCGGCGGAACAATCGCGTATATCCTTGCTGAATACAACATGGAAGTTATTGACTGTGGTGTTGCCCTTCAGAATATGCATGCACCATGGGAAGTTGCAAGCAAAGCGGATATTTATGAAGCTGTGAAAGCCTATAAGGCCTTCCTCATTGAAGCATAACAAATAAATAAATAGGAAAAGGACTACCGATAAGGTAGTCCTTTAGATTTTGGGGCTAAAAAATTTATATTTTGAACGAAAATCTCCATCTATGTACCATATACTGTCCAACACTCTTTTCCTCCATAGTAAATAATGTTGCGCTATGATATTTCACTGTATTCAGGGATAAAAAAAATAAATCTGTCAATCATTTATAATGTACCTCTCCAATATGGACGGAGTGGAGCGAAGGCTGACGTAATGGGGGTTTTATTATGTTATTGGTAATAGAAATCATTTCATTGGACTTCATTATATTGCTTATTCTTTCAATCCTGCTTTGTTATTATTTATCCTGCAGAATTACTCATCCGCAAATTAAAAGATATGAGGATACCTACCAGTGGGAAATAAAACATGGAACAATATCTAAGGATAAGATAATAGCCTTGGAGAAAGAAGAAGTTTTCATTTCCTCACCCTTTGGCTATAAAATCCATGGCTTCTTTTTTCCCTGCTGTAATTCCCAAAAGGCAATTATAGTCTGCCACGGCTATACCTGGAGCCTGTGTGGTTCTATAAAGTATGTTGAAATGTTTCAAAAAAAGGGGTTTTCGGTGATGATTTATGATCATAGGAACCATGGAAAAAGCGGCGGAAAAGATACTTCCTTTGGTTACTATGAAAAGTTTGATTTAAAAGCCTGCAGCGATTGGATACTGAACAGTCTCGGAGAGGACATCCTTATCGGCCTTTTAGGTGAATCTATGGGTGCAGGTACAGCCCTTCAGAATATTGCCATTGATCCCAGAATAAGCTTCTGCATCGCCGATTGTGGATATTCGGATATTTACACCTTATTTAAATATCACATGAAAAGGATATTTAAAATTAAAAGACTTCCTTTGATAGCTATTACAAGTGCAATAACCAAATTACGAAAGGGCTGGAGTTTTAAGGACGTAAGTCCCATAAAGGCTCTCTCCGAAATTGATACTCCAGTGCTATTTATACATGGAGAAGCTGACGAGGTTATCCCAAACTGGATGAGCAAAGATATGTACAAAGCCAAGAGAGGAATAAAAGGTATATATATCGCTCCTGATGCCGCTCATGTGCAAACTTTTATTAATAATAAGCAGGAGTATGAGAAGGTTTTGGATGGTTTCCTGAAGGATATTGGAATTACTGCAGATTAATACTCCCTCATAAAGCTACCAAATGCCTCCACTTTTATCATATTTCTAATATTGTGTTAAGAAATCAAAAAGTCCATGCAATATTTGAAGCTATTACGTGGACTTTAACAGTTTTTCAGAAGGCATTTTAACTAATTTTAAATATAGTAACAGAACATGGAGGAGCAGTAATGCTGCCATTATCGATGGAGGCCACACCATTAGTTGAATATATGGCTTCACAAGCAGGATCCACCATTACTCTGCAGTCAGCCTGTTCCTTTGAAGGATTAAGTACAACAAGTATACTTTCTTTGTCTCCGATCCTCCTATATACAAAAGGATATGCATTCTCTTTCGCATATAGAAACTCTACTGGAGCCCTTGAACAAAGAGGCTTATTGGCCAGCCGCAGGCATATCAACCGTTTTACTTCATTACATAAGGAATCCTCCCTTTTCGATTGTGTCTTTACATTTGGCCTCTCTTCCCTCGGATCCAGCATTATGTAAAGATCTTCCTTTCTGCCGGTGGAGAATCCGGCATTTAGGGAATTATCCCACTGCATGGGGCTCCTGGAGCCGGTCCTTCCATAGCCTCCTTCCACGGAAGTGAGGTTTTCTACATACTTCATCCCTATCTCATCACCATAATAAATAAAAGGTACTCCGGGCATTGTCAGTAAAAACGCAAAAGCAATCTTCAATTCTTCTTCATCAAGCTTGTGAGCTATTCTCACCATGTCATGATTACCAGAAGGGATACAGATAAGTCCTTTTCCATCGGTAAGCTTGTAGTTCTCCATATACTTATGTACAAATTCTGAAATATCCCCCTTTCCTTCCTTCGAAAAATAGGGATGCTCACTCCGGAACAGATCCAAATAATGAGAAGGACCAAAATGTAGGAGAAAATCCATGTGGAAACCTCCAAGCAGGGATTTATCCGGCTCTCCCCATTCGGAAATAAGAACCGCTTCCGGGAATTCCATATCAAGGAAAGCTCTGAAATTCTGCCACAGCTTTATGGTTTCTCTGCTGTCAATATCATTTTTAACCAGTGATCCGGCCATATCTACACGGAAACCATCGCAACCCAGGTTCAGCCAAAAACTCATAACTTCTTTAATGGCTTCTCGGGCAGCCATGGCTTCCTCTGAATCCACCGCAAACTGCCAGCTCTTCTCGGGTTTTGCAAAGCCATAGTTCAACGCCGGCTGGGTTGAAAAGAAATTTACGGCACAGCTTCCATCTCTGTCGGAAATTCCACGGATGCATCCTGCTATACTTGAAACACCTTCGAACCCCTCCCATATACTGTCCGTCCATATATATCTGTGGGTATATTCATTTTTTTCTGCTTTCATGGACTCCTTGAACCAGGGATGTGCAATTGAAGTATGCCCGGGCACAAGGTCTAAAATAACATGCATATTCCTTTCGTGCAATTTATCAAAGAGCTCTTTTAGATCATCATTTGTTCCATAGCGGGGTGCCACATTGAAATAATCTGCCACATCATAACCTGCATCTGCAAAAGGAGAAACAAAACATGGGTTCAGCCATATTGCATTACAGCCCAGGTCCTGTATATAGTCCAGCTTTTGTATGATTCCCTGAATATCACCGATACCATCGGCATTGCTGTCCTTAAAACTCTGGGGATAAATTTCATAAAACACAGCATTGTCCAGCCATTTTGACATTCTAAATCCTCCTCTTGAATAAATAAGCTCGTTTCCCATTTAAGACCTGTTTGTACAACTTAAATAATATATTACTTTATGAATATCCATTTTACAAGTATGCCTGTAAATTTTACCATTGAGCTTTTATCAATTCATCTATGTAAGAAGAACTGCTATACAGTCTGTGCAGCTCTTATCCGTTCTATAACTTCACTGTATATCTCCATCCAACTTGAAACTCTGATTAAATTGTTCGAACCTTCAAGTCTTTCATTATATTTATAGGCCATGCATAAAACAGTTGTATGCTCTGAAATGGCTTCACAGTTTTCCGGTTCATCTTCTATCATGAGGTCGATGCGGCTTTCAATACAGGCTTTTGCTTTTTCTCTGCTCATTATAAGCTTGTCAAAGGGTATTCCATGGCGGTTAAGCCAGTTAATGGTGATTTCCCTGAGCCCTTCTCGTCTGGCGGTGATAATATCTATTTCTACATTTTCACCTTTGAGCCTGGAAATGACCTCCACTGCGCAGGGCAGCGGTACAGTATTTGTAAGAGCATGCTTGTAGTTCTTCGTCCAGAATTCATTATTCATGTATTCAGACCATCCGAAATATCTCTCAATCAAATAATCACTCATATCAATTTCCTTAATTATACCGTGGCTTTCACTGAAAAAAGAGGCATATCTGTAAATCAAACTGCTGAAATCATTGATACAGCCATCAATATCCAAACCCAATCTGAACACTTGAATCACCCTGCCTTCATATCAATATCGAAACCGATGCATCTATGCTCTCAATTATTGCTGCCCGGTACTAAACAGCTTCAGGCAGACTTGAATATTCAAATCTGCCTGTATTGATGCTTACCTATATTCCTTAACCAGCTTTTCAAAGGCAGGTATGGAATTCTTTATCATATCAAACTTGACGCAGTAGGACATTCTGAAAAATCCGGGACAACCAAAGCCGGATCCTGGAACAAGCAAAAGGTTATACTTTGTTGCAGTTCTTGCGAATTCCACCTCATTTGGAATTAGCGACTTGGGGAAGAGATAAAAGGCACCCTGGGGCTTGATAATTTCAAAGCCCAGACGGGTAAGGTTATCATAGAGGAAATCCCTTTTAACCTTATAATCCTCTACATCAATACTGGCATCAAGGGAATCGGCGACTACTCTCTGAAATAGCCCCGGAGCATTGACAAAACCCAGAGTTCTGTTACAGTATGCCAGTGCCTTCATCAATATGGAGACATCTTCAATATTGCTGCTGGCGGCAATGTAGCCTATCCTTTCACCAGCAAGCCCCAGGGATTTACTGAAGGAATTCACTATTATTGCATTCTTAAAAATACCGAGTACCGGAGGTAACTTCACGCCGTCATATATTATTCTACTGTAGGGTTCATCGGAGAGCACATATATGGTACTACCATATTCCATTTCCTTGGCCTCCAAAATAGCTGCCATACTTTTCAGGCCTTCCTCGCTGTAGACAACTCCTGTAGGATTATTAGGCGAGTTTATGATTACAGCCTTGGTCCTGGGAGTTATAAATCTTTTAAGTTCCTCCAAATTAGGTTGGAAGGTTGAGGTATCTGCCGGAACAACAACAAGTCTTCCTCCGCAGTTGTCCACATATGAGCCATACTCTACGAAATATGGTGCAAATACAATAACTTCCTCCCCTTCATTCAGCAGTGATTTGAAAACTACATTGAGCCCGCCGGCTGCACCAACGGTCATAATTACATTTTCACCTTTCAAACTTACTCCGCTTTCCTCTTCAAGACCTTTTGCTATTTTCTCGCAAACCTCAGGATAACCGGAATTACTCATGTACTTGTGTAATCCAAGTTCTCCGCTTAAAATATGCCTCTTGAGAGATTGCTGAACTTCAATGGGAGGCTCGCCAAAGGGATTGCCCAGACTGAAGTCATAGACCTTATCAGCCCCATAGATTTTTGCGAGTCTGTTGCCTTCCTCAAACATAGCCCTTATCCAGGAAGACTTTTCGAGATTTTGTACAATTTTTTCTGAAAACATATGCTTCACCCCAACATTTTATATTTAACAAAACTTTCATATAAATTTTATTAGGAACGCGAATATAATCCAGTAAAGTCCTGACAGCCGGTTAACCTGAAAGGTAACTCTTAATATATGAGTTTCTTATTATATTCTCTTATAAGTTCTATTGATTTCTTCAGTTCTGTCATCTCACTGTCAGATAAATGATATTCAACAAGCTCCTTTACACCCTGGCTGTTTAAAACTGCCGGTACTCCCGCGAAAATATCTGTTGCTTCATACTCACCGCTGAGCATTGCCGACACAGGAATAACCTTGTTTTCATCCTTCAATACCGCCTTGACTATTTGAACTGTAGTAGCTGCAATACCGAAGGTAGTGGCACCTTTTGCATTCATAATACGATATGATGTCCACTTTATATTTTCAGTGACAGAATTGATATCAAATCCTTCCAACCTGATTTTGTTGTCATTAAGGATATCTAAGAACTTCTTGCCGCCTACGGTAATCTGGCTCCATGGAATAACCTGGGAATCACCATGTTCACCCATACATACAGCATGTACACTTTGAGGGTCCACATTCATGACGTCCGCCAGATGATATTTCAAACGGGCAGAATCTAGGGCCGTCCCTGTGCCTATTACCTTATATGCCGGAAGGCCGGATAATTTACATACGTAGTAAGACATGACATCTACAGGATTTGTTATAACGATTATGATTCCGGAAAAGCCGCTTGCCATGATGTCCGGTACAACATTTTTCATAATTCCGGCTGCCTTATCCGTCATATCCAATCTGGATTGTCCCGGGATATAAGGAGTTGCTGCGGCAATAACAACTATGTCCGCATCCCTGCATTCAGCATATTCTCCGGCCCTTACTTTCATCCTGCTTCCGCTGTACCCGAGAGAATGTTGCAAATCCGTCGCCTCTGCCCAGGCTTTCTCTTTATTTATATCAATTAAAATCAAATCATCACAGACATGATTCATGACTAAATCAAAGGCTACAGCAGCACCAACTGCTCCAGTACCGACAACTACTACTTTACTTCTGCCAATGGCCATAAATATCACCCTTTGCTGCCTCTTTTTTAATATTATATCAGAAAAAGAAACCTTCTGTCACTCTGCTTTACTTTATC
>JAUZPH010000530.1 GCA_030706065.1 Bacillota bacterium
ATTTTGATGTCCCATCAGCATTGGAGAGAAGGGACTATATATATTCAATATGAAATTCTGGACAGCCTGGTTGACAATTACTTTCCTGCAATATATGAATTAGAGGACTATCTCAATGAATTCGACGAAACCGGACGACACAGCTCTGATAAGTCTTTTATTCATAATGTCTTTGACGCCAGAAGCCGCCTGCTTAAGCTCAGAAGGATTGTGAATCAGATGAAAGACTTATTATACAGACTGGTTAGCTCCGACAACATTAAGGAGTCCCGAAGCCGTCATGCTTACTTTTCCGATATATATGACCACCTGCTCCGGCTTTCTGAATTCATAGAATCAAGCCTGCTGGTTACATCGGATTTAAGGGACAGCTATCTGTCAATGAACTCCGACCGGATGAACAGGATAATGATGCTGTTCACAGCCATAACCACAATTTTCGTACCTTTAACTTTTATCGTTGGGATTTACGGCATGAACTTTGATTATATGCCGGAACTGCGCTGGAAGTATGGCTACTTCCTCACCCTTGCCGCTATGGGCACCTTGTCCCTTTTGATGCTTCTGTGGTTCAAGAAGAAAGGCTGGTTTAAATTATAGTCCACCTCTTTCCAATATGTTTTATTGTATATCAAACCAAAGTTATTGTTTTTCGATAATTTTATATTGATTTTAGCGAACTCTTATGGTAATATACCCTTAGAAATTCAATCCGGATTTTTATAACTATAAGGAGGTTATATACATGAAGTATTATGGAAAATCATCATTATCATCCGTCCTCAAAACTGTGATGGACATTCTCTTGATTATAGGCCCACTGGTATTTATAGCTGTTCTTGTGCTGTCCATTAAGAATGGGGAAGGGGATTTCTTGAATTTTAAGAACGTTCTTACCTTTCTGCTCTATATAACCGGGGGATCTTCACTTCTCTCCATACTGTACAATCTTAGAAATATAATAACATCACTGGTAGATTCAACTCCCTTTATTACTCGGAATGTAAACCGTCTGAACAGGATCGCAGTAAGCTGTTTTCTTATTACAGCCTGCTATGTCCTGGACTTTCTCGTAAATCAGGAGTTCAAGGACTTCAAATTTATTTTTATAGACAGCAGTGGAATACACACTGATATAGAGTTTTTAATTTTCTTCTTTACAGGATGCTTCATACTGATATTATCCAAAGTATTCAAGCAGGCCATTGAGGCAAAGGAAGAAAATGACTTTACAATTTAAGGAGGTGTAGAAAGCTGTGGCAATAATAGTTAATCTTGATGTCATGATGGCTAAAAGGAAGATTTCCCTCTCGGATTTAGCCGAAAGGGTAGGTATAACAAATGCCAATTTATCAATTTTAAAAACCGGCAAGGCAAAAGCCATACGTTTCAGTACCCTGGATGCCATATGCCGTGAACTTAAATGCCAACCCGGTGATATTCTTGAATATAGGGAGGGTACACAAATTGAGTATGATGAGTGAGGATATAAGCAAATATAGAGAACTTGAGACTGCCGGAAAAGGTTCTATTAAAAATCGGGAAGCCCTTTTGGGACTTCTTCTGGCTGTTTTAGCCGGAATTCTTCTTGACAGGGTGCTCTTAAATGGTTTGGGCGGTTTTGGATTTTCAATTTTAATGTGCAGCCTTATTGTGCTATATCTTGTTATGCTTAGAGGTAATTTAAAGTTGAAAGGTAATTCTGGGCTCCTTTGGTTTATACCGATATCAGTAATGATATTCAGGAGCACCTTCTATGATAATGAGATTATTCATGGCCTGAACATTATGTTTCTGCCGATAGTTATGACCGGCGGTGCTTTGGCTGTATGGTTTCACAACTTGGAGTACCACAGGCCAATATCAAATATATGTTCCCACATTTTTGCTTATCCCCTTTTGAACCTCCTGAAACCTCTTTCCGTAATTAAAAAGCTTCTTCCTTCAAGAAAAGATCTCAAGGGAGTTAAGATAAATCCCCACTTTCTTGCAGGTGTACTTTTATCAATACCTTTGCTTTTAATTGTACTTGCCTTTCTCTCATCGGCAGATCAGATGTTCAACTATTATGTAGGGCAATTTCTCAACTCTTTTAACTTTATGAAAAGCTGGCATATATCAGATGAAACACTGGTTCATATATTCATTATAACTGGAGGCTCCCTTTACTTCTTCGCCTTCGTTTGGAGCTTCACTGTCAGAAAGACATCTCAACCTTTCGGCAGCAAATTTGAAATTGAGGCGTTGACCATTTCGGTACCGGTTTCTCTTTTGAACATAGTATACCTGTTTTTCTCCGTAATCCAATTTTCCTACCTTTATGGCGGCGGCACTCTTCCTGCTGGTTTTACCTACGCAGAATATGCACGCAGAGGCTTCTTCGAACTGGTAGCCGTTACGGTGATAAACTTTACAATCATCCTGGTTGGTGTAAATAGGACAAAGGTTTCAGGTAGAAGGCAGAGTTCATTCTGTAACCTTCTGTTTACACTTCTAATACTCTTTACTTTTAATATGCTTTACTCTGCATATTATAAAATGAGGCTTTATGAGAACACCTATGGTTATACTTACCTGAGGGTCTATGTATCACTGTTTATGCTCCTGCTTCTTATACTAAACCTCTCGGCTCTTGTTGCCATATGGTATAAAAAAATCAGTCTTTATAAGGCAGTAGTAATAGTCTCTATCTCATTTTATACTCTTATAAACCTTTTTAATGCAGATGCTTATATAGCAAAGGCAAATATTGAAGTATACAGGCACACCGGCAGGATTGACGCCAAATATCTCACTACCCTCTCCAATGATGCTGTTCCATATCTGCTTGAACTCAGCAGCGATACGTCGCCTGATGTAGCTGCAGTCATCCAAAATGACCTTAACAAGCGCCGCATAAACCTCAACAGTAAAGACAAAAGCACAAATATCCTGCAATTTAATTTCAGCAGGCAGCATGCCAGAAGATTGCTGCGGTAAAATCGGGGTAAAATCGGTAAAATCGGGGACGGTTCACAATTAACCCATATTATCAAACAAGCTTATCAAAAAATTCGCTTAATGATGGGTTAATAAATTGTGAACCGTCCCCTCATATTATATATCTTTACGGGAAAGATAAAAATTA
>JAUZPH010000531.1 GCA_030706065.1 Bacillota bacterium
CTTGGTGTAGCTGGAACAGCTACTGCCACAGTAATTTCTCAAGCCTGTGCTGCCCTGGGCTGTATTACTTTTGCATGGCTGAAGAATCCATATTTTAAATTGAAGCGAGAGCATTGGAAAATAAGCCGGCCAATTATTACTAAATGCATAAGAATTGGTATTCCTGTTGCAATACAGAACTCCATGATTGCCGTATCCATGGTAGCACTCCAGAGTGTTGTAAACAGCTTCGGAAAAACAGCCGTAGCAGCTTTCACAGCAACCAGCAGGGTAGAACAGCTTATACAGCAGCCTTTCAATTCATTAGGTGCAGCTATATCTACTTTTTCAGGGCAGAATATGGGAGCTAATAAACTGGACAGAGTGAAGAGGGGATATCATAGAAGTATATTGATAATAGCTGTCTTTAGTTTTATAGCGTTACTGGCAGCCCAGTTAGGTGGCCGGGCAATTATGCAGATCTTTGTTAAGGATGAAGCTGTTATAGCACTTGGATCCAGAGCAATCAGGATTACCAGTTGTATGTACTTCCCCCTTGGAATGATTTATATTACCAGAGGACTCTTGAATGGTACTGGAGATGCGTTCTACTCAATGATCAATGGTTTTGTGGAAGTGATCGGAAGATTTGGATTTTCAAGTGTATTAGCTATGCTTCCTGTTTTTGGAGTTTGGAGCGTATGGTTTACTAGCGGCTTTACATGGACTATTACAGCTGTGGCAAGTGTGATACGCTATAAACAAGGCAAGTGGCAAACCAAATCACTGGTTAAACATGCTGCATAAAACCATAAATTTGAAGTCTATAATTTTCCAGACAGGAGAGAAGCAGATGTTAAAAGTTAAATTGGATATGGATAAATATGCAGCCTTGGCAAGACAGGCATCAGCTGAAGGCTGTGTTCTGCTCCGTAATGAAAATAAGGCTCTGCCTATTAAAAAAGGAGAAAAAGTATCTGTTTTTGGAAGAATACAGTTTCATTATTTTAAGAGCGGTACCGGTTCCGGGGGACTTGTTAACACCAGGTATGTGACGGGTATATTGGACTCGCTTAAAATGTATGACGAGATATCTCTAAATCAGGAGCTTTTAGAAGTTTATGAAGGATGGATTAAGGATAATCCCTTTGAACATGGTGCAGGCTGGGCTCAGGAACCCTGGTATCAGGAAGAGATGCCGGTAAGCGAGGAACTGGCGGAAAAGGCAGCAAAAAAATCGGATATTGCCGTTATAATTTTGGGGCGTACTGCTGGTGAAGACAGAGACAACAGCGCCACGGCAGGCAGCTACTACCTCACCGAAACTGAAGAAAAAATGATTGCTGCAGTATGCGGTGCCTTTAAAAGAGTGGCAGTAGTCTTGAATGTGGGCAATATTATAGATATGAGATGGGTGGATACATATAAGCCTCAGGCCGTATTATATGGATGGCAGGGCGGCATGGAAGGCGGCAATGGAGTGGTAGACGTGCTTGTAGGAAGGGTAAATCCATGCGGAAGGCTTACAGATACCATAGCCTATGAAATTGAGGATTATCCATCAATGGAGGGGTTTGGAAACAAGGATGCCCTGATTTACAAGGAAGATATTTATGTTGGGTACCGGTATTTTGAAACGGCTGCAAAAGACAGAGTTATGTATCCTTTCGGCTATGGACTTTCCTATACGGAATTTGAAACAAATATTATTTCCTTTGATGCAGCAAAGGATGACATTACTGTACAGGTTAAAGTGATTAATATCGGTAGTGCTGAAGGCAAAGAAGTTGTGCAATTGTACGCGGGTTCGCCATCAGGACTCCTTGGCAAACCGGCACGCACACTGGTGGCCTTTGCAAAGACTAATGTTTTGATGCCAGGTGAAAGCCAGATACTCACCTTAAGTTTTTCAAAGAGACAACTGGCTTCTTATGACGACAGCGGTATAACAGGGAATAAATCCTGTTACGTTCTGGAAGCTGGAGAATATGTAATTTATTCAGGAAGTAATGTCCGCAGTGCTGCAAGTGCCGGCAATTTTACAGTAGACAATTTGCAGGTAACGGAAGAACTTTCTGAAGCCTGTGCACCGGTGAAGGCATTTAAGAGATTGAAAGCTGCAGATGACGGTACCATGACAGAAGAAATTGTACCTCTCAGAACCGCGGATTTATATGAACGGATTGCAGCAAACCGTCCTGAGGTACTTTCCTATACAGGGGACAAAGGTATTAAGCTGCAGGATGTTTACGAGAAGAAGGTAACATTGGAAGAGTTTGTGGCACAGCTTTCCGATGAGGACCTGGCATGCCTTGTCCGCGGGGAAGGAATGAGTTCGCCGAGAGTTACACCCGGTACCGCTTCCGCTTTTGGCGGTGTATCGGATTCATTGTGCGGCTTTGGAATCCCGGCTGGCTGCTGCGCCGACGGCCCTTCCGGCATCCGAATGGACTGCGGCACTAATGCCTTCAGTCTTCCAAACGGTACGGCTCTGGCTTGTTCCTTTAATACGGAACTCGTAGGCCAATTGTTTGAAATGGTTGGACAAGAGCTTTATAAAAACCGCGTAGATACTCTTCTTGGCCCTGGTATGAATATTCACAGAACTCCTTTAAACGGACGTAATTTTGAATATTTCTCGGAAGACCCGCTGGTCACTGGTAAGATGGCTGCAGCTCAGCTCCGAGCCATGTCCAGATACAAAGTGACAGGAACCATCAAGCATTTTGCATGCAATAACCAGGAATTTCACCGCCATGATGTAGATTCAATAGTTTCCGAAAGAGCACTGAGGGAAATTTATTTGAAAGGTTTTGAAATTGCAGTGAAGGAAGGCGGAGCATATTCAATCATGACCACCTACGGTTCACTGAACGGACTATGGACAGCGGGAAATTACGATTTGAATACTACAATTCTCCGCAGAGAATGGGGTTTTGACGGTATTGTTATGACTGATTGGTGGGCTAAAATCAACGATGAAGGGGTTCAGGGCACCAGAGAAAATACCACTGCCATGGTCCGTGCCCAGAATGACCTTTATATGGTATGTGGAAGCCCTGCTGAGAACAGTAACAAAGACAATACAATGAAAGGTCTTGCAGATGGAATAATAACAAGAGGTGAACTTCAAAGGAATGCAGCCAA
>JAUZPH010000532.1 GCA_030706065.1 Bacillota bacterium
AGAGGATGCAGTGTAAACCCTACACCGCATCCTCTATTTTATTTTGTGAAGTATTCCCGGTTATTACAGTTTTTCTTTTCAAAAGGCCAACCTGGGACATAGAGTAAATCACCAGAGCAAGCCATATACAGCCAAAGCTTATAATGTCTACCGCAGTGAAGTTTTCGCGATACACAAAAACTCCGAGGAAGAGGCTTATAGTAGGAGAGATATACTGTGTGAAGCCCAGCAGAGACAATGGTATTCTCTTTGCGCCCTTTGCAAATAGGAGCAGCGGTACCGCTGTCACTACACCGGCTCCCAACAGCAGCAGGATTACTCCTGTGCCCTTTGTTGCGAAAGCCCCCTGTCCACTTATCTGCCTGTAAATTATATATGCAGCAGCAGCAGGCGTTACCACTGCCGTTTCCAAAGTAAGCCCGGTCATGGAATTGGTTTTGACAAACTTTTTCATAGCTCCATAAAGTCCGAAGGAAGTTGCCAGACCCAAGGATATCCACGGAACTCCCCCATATTGGATTGTTTTAATTACAACTCCTAAAGAAGCTGCGCCTAGAGCTATTCCCTGCCAGAAACTCAACTTCTCTTTAAAAATGAGTACCCCGAGAACTACTACAAACAATGGGTTTATATAGTATCCAAGACTTGAATCTACAATCCTGTCCGAATTAACCGCCCAGATATAAAGCCCCCAGTTGAAGCTGATCAGGATTGATGACAGGATGACAAATATCAATTGTTTTCTGTCAGATGCGATGCGTTTTACGTCTCCCCACTGTCTGGTAGCCGTTATAATCACCGCTACAAAGACAAAGGCCCATAAAATCCTGTGAGCCAGAATTTCCGTTGAGGATACACTTTCTACCAGCCTCCAATACAAAGGCAGTATTCCCCATAGTGTATATGCAGCAGCAGCATATATGACCCCTGCAGCCCTTTCATTACGCATTACAATTCCTCTCTTCCCCAAAATCAGGTTTATTTCAAACTTTTATTCATTTTATCATAATAATCGTCTTCTGTCACATACTATGACGGAAGTTGAAACTCTTTTTACGTGTCAGATTATAGTTGAGCAAAAAATGAACAGATATAAGCAAGAAGTGAATTGTAAGTGTTAAGGTTTACATGTAGAATGTAATTATGATTAATTATCTCATTTGGATGTAAATTTGCCTGTAATGGTTTTTGAAGCCGCTCAGTGCTATAATACACCTTGAGAATACTTGGAGGGATTTATATGTCAGAAAAACCTGCTTACAAGGATGAAAGTCTAAGCTTTGAAGAACGTGCAAAAGATCTTGTATCCAGAATGGATCTCATGGAGAAAGCCAGTCAGATGACCTACAATGCAGCTTCTGTACCAAGGCTCGGGATTCCTTTCTATAATTGGTGGAACGAGGCACTTCACGGAGTTGCAAGAGCCGGGGTTGCCACTGTTTTTCCCCAGGCTATAGGACTTGCTGCAACCTTCGATGAGGATATGCTTTTTAAGATTGCAGATGTCATATCTACAGAAGGCAGAGCAAAATACCATGAATCACAAAGAAAAAGCGATTACGATATATACAAGGGCCTGACTTTCTGGTCTCCGAATATCAACATCTTCAGAGATCCAAGATGGGGCAGAGGCCATGAAACTTATGGAGAAGATCCATATCTGACAGGAAGATTGGGTGTTTCATTTATAAAGGGTTTACAGGGAGATGACGAGAAATATATGAAGTCTGCCGCCTGTGCAAAGCATTTTGCAGTTCACAGCGGCCCTGAGGGCGAGCGTCACAGCTTTAATGCCGTTGTTAACCAAAAGGATCTCTATGAAACTTATCTTCCGGCTTTCAAGGAGGCTGTCAAGGAAGCCAAGGTGGAAGCTGTAATGGGTGCATACAACAGAACAAACGATGAGCCCTGCTGCGGCAGCAAGACACTGCTGAACGATATACTTAGGGAAGACTGGGGCTTCCAGGGCCACGTTACCTCCGACTGCTGGGCAATAAAAGACTTCCATGAGCATCATATGGTCACAAGCAACGCTCTGGAATCAGTTGCACTTGCCTTAAATAACGGCTGTGACATAAACTGTGGAAACATGTATTTAAATATGCTTCTTGCTCATAAGGAAGGCCTTGTTGCCGAGGAGACTATCGACAAGTCCGTTACAAGACTTATGACTACCAGGATGAAGCTTGGTATGTTCGACGACCAGTCCCATGTTCCATATGCCAGTATTCCCTATGAAAAGAACGACTGCATGATACACAGGAACTTCGCACGGAAGGTTGCTGAAAAAACTCTGGTACTGCTTAAGAATGAGGATAGTATTCTTCCTCTTGACAAGAAAAAAATCAAGTCAATTGCCGTTATTGGCCCGAATGCCAACAGTCGGGAGGCCCTTATCGGAAACTATTCCGGTACTGCCTCAAAATATGTGACAGTACTTGAAGGTATTCAGGCAGAAGTAGCTCCTGATACAAGGGTTTACTATTCAGAAGGCTGCCACCTGTATAAGGGTAAGGTTGAAGGCCTTGGTATGTCCAGGGACCGCTTTGCTGAAGCTCTTTCAGTGGCAGAAAGATCCGACGTAGTAGTTATGTGTCTGGGATTGGATGCCACTCTTGAAGGGGAAGAAGGCGATACATCAAATGAATACGCCAGCGGAGACAAGCCAAATTTAAACCTTCCCGGTTTACAGCAGGAACTTCTTGAAGAAGTCTATAAGACAGGAAAGCCGATAATCCTGTTACTGTTATCCGGAAGTGCCCTTGCAGTTACCTGGGCAGATGAAAACGTGTCGGCCATAATTCAGGGATGGTATCCCGGCGAAGAAGGCGGAACTGCAATTGCCTCAATGCTCTTTGGGGATTTCAGCCCCTCCGGAAGACTGCCGGTAACCTTCTATCGTTCAACGGAGGAACTGCCGGATTTTAAGGAGTACTCCATGAAAAACAGGACCTACAGATATATGGAAAATGAGGCTCTCTACCCATTCGGTTTTGGCTTAAGCTATACAAAATTCGAATATTCAAGCCTAAAGATAAACAAAGATACCGTTAAAACGGATGAAGCAGTCAAAGTCAGTGCCGTTGTTAAAAATGCAGGAAGCTTTGAATCCGATGAA
>JAUZPH010000533.1 GCA_030706065.1 Bacillota bacterium
AAAATATGAAATTATAAAACCTCCCAAAGGCGGCCCAATCATAGTGCCGAGGGCTAAAAAGGTACCGGATATGCCAAGAGCCCGCCCTCTTTCATTGGCCGGAAACACCTGTGTTATTATTCCCTGGTTGTTTGCCATGGCAGCAGAGGCTCCCAGCCCTTGAATTATTCTGGAAAATATCAATACTGTAAGATTTGGAGACAATCCGCATAATAAGGAACCTGTAGTAAATACGAGCAGTCCCATATTGAACACTGAGGATTTTCCCTTAATATCTCCCAATCTGCCAAAAGATAATATTGTACTTACTATGGTGATGAGGTAACAGATTACTATCAATTGGATAGAAGACATGGTTACGGAAAAAATCCTCACCATTACCGGCAGTGCAACATTTACTATGGTGCTGTCCAGAGTAGCCATAAACGGAAGCAGTACTACCACTGAAAGTATCATCCACCGCTTCTTGTAAATAATCTCATTATCTATTACTTCCATTGACGATTATCCTTTCCTGATATTAAATTCAGTTGGCTTTTCTTATATTATTATAGTCTGGTGATGTAAATAATGACAGTATTTGAATTAAACCTCTTTGTAAGTAAAACGTTTTTCATATTGAGATAGCAGCAAAATAGTGGTAAAGGCAGCTGCCAATAATTTCTAGTTAATGTAATTATGTGGTACAATGTTATTGGTGGTAGCAAGTAGATGAATATCCAGTGCAAATGTGCACTAAATTCATATAATACAGGGGGGGTAATTATATGGGATATAAAATAATAAGCGGAAGATATGAAACCGGAACACAAGAGCAGCAGTTGGGGTACAACCAGTTGTTTGGAGCGGAGAATATACAGGAAAAGTTTGATTTGTATTTTCATTGGTTTAATATTGTCCACGAGATAGGACATATCCTTATAGACTTGCAAAAGACTGATATGGACAAGGTTCATGAGGAGCTCTTCGTAAACTGCTTTGCTGTTGCATATTGGAGAATAGCTGACAAAGGCAATAATTTAAGAAAAGTAGAGGCTTTGATAAATAATATTCTCAAATTTATGCCTAGTCCAATCCCACAGGGGACAACCTTCAGAGACTTTTTCAAGAACCTTTGGGGGACTGAGGCTATGAATTCCGTTATGATGTATGGATACTTTCAGATATCCTGTGTATCAGAAGCTTTTAAATCAGACCGGACACTTTCGGATTTGTTGTCGGAAATAGGATATGAGGATATACATACATCGCTAATTAAGCCGTACAGTGAAGAGGTCAATTCCGGAAATGCCGTCAAGGTACTAAATCAATGTATAAGCAATCTAAATGATATTGGCATAGAAGTTGGAGATGTTGGTATTGAACTGGTGGACAACCCCGAAATGCAGTGCTGCCAGCCTGTATAATATTATTCTGATGAGTGGATAAGACTCAAAGGACTGTTACAAAGGGAAACCGTATTTTGCACAGTCCATTTCTTGTGAATTTTACCTTGTGAACTATTAACTGAAATATTCAATAATGATCTTGTTGATTTGATCTGATATTTCATGGTTAATTCCATGTCCTACACCGGGGAAAAAGCGGTAGCTCATATTGTACTTGTCTAGTTTTGCCTTAGCATTGTCCTTATCTCCCATAGGATCTGACTCTCCAAGGAGGAAAAGAGTTTTATCCTTGATGGATTTTAACTGCTCCTCATTAAAGAATTTCAGCTTATGCCTGGCCATTGCCATATTATTAAAACCTTTAAGCATACAACTATAGTGTTCCATTATTACGGAGTTTTCAGTGAATACGCCGTAGTTGTCGCCGGATAACTTCTTTATAAGCTTTTCTATATTCTTTTTTGTTGGGAAAAAAGCTTCAGGGAAGAAAACCTTGAACATGGTTTTTAAGGGACTTTCGCCTCCCGCTTCCGCAACGGACCCGGACATACAAATCATCTTTATTACTCTTTCAGGCCGCATAATTCCGTAATGCTGAGCAAGGTAACTTCCGTTGGAGACTCCTGCTGCGTAGGCACGTTCCAGTCCAAGGCCATCAAATACCTCGTCCAACCATTTTATTTGTTCAAAATCTTTGGCATATCTCTCATTAGGACAGCTTTTTCCGGGACCTCCAATAGTATCAACAGCATAAATTCTAAAATGCCCGGACAGTTCTTTTGCATTGAAAATCCACATCAATGCCGAATCGTCCCCAACACCGTGAAAGAGAACAAGAGGCGGGTTATTCTTCTCACCACACTGTACTACGTGAGTAGTACCGTAGGTTGTAGAAATATCTGTTTCTTCCACTGCTGTGCCCCACTCATCAAGTAACTGATCATAGGTTTTTAGTATTTTTTCTTTCGCTTTCTCGCTTTTATAAACCTTCATTTACATCCCTCCTTATATTTTTTTCTTAAAAAAGATTATATTTTTTATAAAAATTTGGTAAATGAATAGTGAGCTCTTCAGCCGCCTTATGGAGCTTTTCCGCTGAAACCTCCCCGCATGAAAAATATCTTTGGAATACCAGAAAAATTGGTGCGTAATATTCCGGCGCCAGGTAATCTGCATCAGCCTCCCGGAACCAGCCCATCTGTATCAAGGCTTGATATACTGCAGAGTTATGCCTGAGTGCAGTATCTAGTATTTTATGTCTTATATTTCTATTATCCTCTTTCATCTTCTACACCTCTAACAGTTGTTAGATATATTATACCTAACAACTGTTAGAATGTAAATAGGTGGAAGGAGCTCTTGAATAATGAATTAAATATGTTTACCAGGAAAATGTATCTTAAGAAATTTTTAAGAATTTAATGGATATTTTTAAGAATTATGTCTGACAAATCTTTGAAAGTATCCTTTATAATTGAATTATAGGATTCCCTGCCAGCATTTTACTTATGTGTGTTTAAGAATTATCATCTTTGAGCAGACTTTCAAATATGCATAAGGAAGGTTTTGACATCCGGAACCTGTGTAGAGTGAATAAGGGTGGGATATTTTATGAGACGTTTAAAACTGATAATGCTTACAGCAGTTGTGATTGCCTTGGCCTTTTTGATTATCGATGGAATTCCCTTTAAAAGCGCAGATGCAGCCGTCAGCCTGAATAGAAGGG